>JBOICD010000031.1:0-14657 GCA_050739855.1 Pseudomonas sp. | reverse complement strand
ATGCTGCCATGACCCTATCGCGGGGCAAGCCCGCTCCCACCGGTTGAAAAGTGGTCTTGTGTGTACACCGAAATGCTCACTCCGACCGGGTGGTGAATAAACCCAAAAACACCCAAATGAGGGGGTTTTCTGGGTAACGAATTGAACGCGACTTAGTCTCCGCTCAGGAGCCGTGGGGCTATCGGGGTTGGCATGAAGCGTGCTTATTCTATATTGAAATTGCAATTCTTCTCTCAAAAGATGGATTGGACTAGACAATGCAAACAATAAGAGATTCCTTTAAAAGCTGTGTGCCATGGACTCTCAACTTACTACCTGTCAAAAGCATTGCCGCGCATTTGGCGGAACTCAAAGCGACCCGAAGATACTCGTTGCTAACTGGGCTAAGTATAATATTGGTGGCGAGTTTCCTTGGGCTTATTGCTACCATCTTTATTGTTAGTGAAAGTACCCAGCGAAATACAGCACTCACTGCCAGATTTATCCAGGCCTTGGGAGCCGTGGAGGCGAGCAGCATGGGCTTGGCCGGGTATCAAACAAGCGATGTGCTTGACTCGCGCGAAGATAGTGGCCTGCCTCCAGACGTCCAGGTCAATCGCCAAAAGTCCAGGCGCATGTTTTTTGAGGGCTTGAGTAATATTGCTAATCAGCCGGATACGTTATTGATTAATGTTTATGCACCTGACAATGTCATTATTTGGTCGAGCAATCCGAAATTAATCGGCCAGCGCTTCCCCGGCGACGAGGAGCTTGATGGTGCTGAGTCTACCAAGGATGGAGTCGTTACCAGCTACCACGATGTAAAAGAAAGCCGTAAGGAGCAGCAGTTCGCTCGAACGCCAAGCAACCTATTTGTTGAACATTATATTCCGCTGGTAAATTCAGCAGGGAAGGTGCCTTCAGTCGTTGAGTTCTATACTGAACCACCCAGCTGGCTCGCTAATACTCGATCGGGTTATTTGGTGGTATGGCTCGCCTGCTCCATGGGCGCGGCTTTGATTTATCTAGGCCTTCTCTCCTTTGTTGACAAGCGTGGGGGCGTATTTCCTTCAAGGATCCAACAAAACATTGACAACGAAATGGCGGCCTTGCTTAACGAAGTGTCTACAGTAGTGGCTCATAACTTACGCAATCCCCTCGCCGTTGTTCGCTCTAGTGCCGAACTGGCCTTGGAGGTCGGGAGCCAGGCTGCCTGCAAAAACATTGGGGATATCATCAGCCAAGTCGATCGCATGTCAAAATGGATCAAAGAACTGCATGTTGCGTCCACCTCTCTGAAGGGTGAAATCGGAAAGGTCGATCCGGTAGAGGCAGTACTTGAGACCCTGCGGAATTTTGAACGGCCATTATGCAGTGCCAATGTGCATGTAGAATTCTCGGCATCCAGCACGCCGCCGGTAACAGGTCATCACCCGCTGCTTGTTCAAATGTTAGACAGTCTGGTATCCAATGCTATTGATGCGATGCCAGACGGGGGGATTTTGTACATAGCAATAAATCAGAGCTCATTCAGGCGCTTGAACATAGTACTTCGTGACACCGGCAAAGGCATGACCACAGCCCAACAGAAAGCATTGTTTCGGCCTCGTTGTTCCATCAAAAATGGAGGACTTGGAATCGGGTTAATGTTGGTGAAATTGATAATGAAGCGCTTTGGCGGTCACGCTAGCCTGACCAGTAGCAAAAATAAAGGGACAGCCGTCAACTTGTGCTTTCGGATGGCCAACAGTGGCTAGTGTTCACGTTTCGTCGGAAAAGTGTCTCTGAGCCAAGTTCGGGGGGACAATCGAGAGCGATCATCACATCTCGATCATGTCTGCCCTCAGGGCGTGGTCAGGAGGAGGCCATGAGCAAACGCGACAAGCGTGGCAATCCTGTTTCCTATGGCTCGCAGGAGGCAATCGACGCTCTGGATAGCGCTTGCGACTTGCTGCATGCCTACCAGGCCGATCCTCTGGCTGCAGCTGACAAAATTATCGCGGAGCACCCGGATTTTGCGCTGGCCTACGCCTTTCGTGCTGGCGCGATTGCGACTGCGACCGACAAAGCGTTTAACTCGGAGCTGTTCAAGAGCCTGGACGCGGCAGAGCGGTTGGCACTGAAAGCGAATGATCGCGAGCGCCAGCATATCCATGCAGTACGCGCTTGGTTCGACGGCGACTGGGAGCGGGCAATCGACATCTGGGGGCGTGTTTCGATCGAGCACCCCCGCGATCTGCTGGCACTGCAGTACGCCCATTTGGGCGACTTCTATCTAGGTTACTCGCACATGCTACGTGATCGCATAGCGCGTGTGATGCCGCGCTGGGATAAGGACGTTCCCGGCTTTGGCTTTGTGAAAGGGATGTATGCCTTTGGCCTGGAGGAATCAGGGGATTACCGGCAGGCCGAAGAGCAGGGTCGCGAAGCGGTTGCCTTGAACCCGCAGGATGGCTGGGCAGTGCATGCAGTCACTCATGTCATGGAAATGCAGGGCCGTAGCGAAGAGGGGGCTAAGTACCTTTCATCCAGCGCCAATGCTTGGGCGCCCAATAGCATGTTTGCCTTCCATTTGTGGTGGCACCAAGCGCTATTCCTCCTTGAGGCTAATGATGTGGCTGGCGCGCTTCGGCTCTTTGATGAGGACATTTCAGCGGGTGGATTTGCTCAAGCGCTTGAGCTGCTTGATGGATCAGCGCTGCTCTGGAGACTCTCCCTGCTCGGTCATGACGTTGGCGGTCGGTGGAAAGGACTGGCCGAAAAATGGCAGTCCCGTTGTGAAGACAGCTTTTACGCCTTTAACGACGTGAACGCGATGATGTCATTCGTGGGCTCTGGAAACCGTCGCGCACAAGCTCAACAGTTGGATGCCCTGAAGCGGGCCGCAGCTGGCAGTGGTACCAACGCCATGATGAGTAGAGAGATTGGTGTGCCAGCGTGCGAAGGGTTGGTGGCGTTTGGTCATGGGGATTACGCTCAGGCTATAGCGTCGTTGATGCCGCTACGCGCCAAAGCTAACCGCTTCGGCGGTAGTCACGCGCAGCGTGATGTCTTCTCATGGACGCTGACCGAAGCAGCTATTCGCCTTGGCAACCGCGCACTTGCCGAGGCACTGGTTGCCGAGCGCCTTGCATTGAAACCTGAGAGCCCGATCAACCGCGCCTGGAAAATGCGCGCTGGTCAAATACAGTCGCTGCATGCGCGATAGCAGGCAGTCAGCCATCCGCGCACTGCGAAGGCGCGTTCGATCTCGTTTGCTACCCAAAGCCGCCGGTGCATAGAGGCTCGGTGGGAGCGGGCTTGCCCCGCGATTTTGGCTATGGGGATTGTCCGCCAAGCTGCCATGACCCTATCGCGGGGCAAGCCCGCTCCCACCGGCTGAAGACCGCTTCTGGCCCAGAGTGTGTAAAAACACCTCCGCGAACCCTTGCTATGATTTCTGAGGATTTCATCGCAGGGATCGCCCATGAAGCGCTTTATCCAAGGTGAACATCGAGGCCAAGGCACCTTGCTTCCCGAGAGCCTCGACGATTACGTCAGCGATACCAATCCGGTGCGCGTAGTCGACGTCTTCGTCGACGAACTGGACCTGGTCAATCTGGGTTTTGACGGTACCATTCCCGCCGATACTGGCCGGCCTGCTTACCACCCCGCGATCCTGCTGAAGATCTACATTTACGGCTATCTCAACCGCATCCAGTCGAGCCGACGTTTGGAGCGAGAAGCCCAGCGCAATGTCGAGCTGATGTGGTTGAGCGGGCGGTTGATGCCGGACTTCAAGACCATCGCCAACTTCCGAAAAGACAACAGCAAGGCCATCCGAGGCGTCTGTCGCCAGTTCGTGGTGCTGTGTCAGCAGTTGGGGCTGTTTGGAGAACATCTGGTCGCCATCGATGGCAGTAAATTCAAAGCAGTCAACAACCGCGACCGCAATTTCACCAGCGCCAAACTGAAGCGGCGAATGGAAGAAATTGAATCGAGTATCAACCGTTACCTGGGGGCACTCGATGCTGCCGACCGGCAAGAACCTACCGCCTTCGGGTCCAGCGCCGTGCGGCTAGAAGAGAAAATCGCCAAGCTCAAAACGCAAATGAAAGAGCTTCAAGCGATCGAAATCCAACTCAACGAATCGCCGGATAAACAGGTCTCACTGACCGATCCAGACGCCCGCTCCATGATGACGCGTGGCACGGGAATCGTCGGCTACAACGTGCAAACAGCGGTCGATACTCAGAACCACTTGATCGTTGCTCATGAGGTTACCAACTTCGGTTCCGACCGCGATCAACTCAGCTCAATGGCGAAGCAGGCTCGCGATGCCATGGCGTCAGAAACGCTGGCGGTGGTAGCTGACCGAGGTTACTTCAAGAGTGAAGAAATTCTTGCCTGTCACGACGTGGACATCACTGCCTACGTGCCAAAGCCGCTGACTTCAAGTGCCAAGGCGGATGGTCGATTCAACAAAGATGCTTTCGTTTATGACGCGACGAAAAACGAATACATCTGCCCGGCGGGAGAGACGCTGCCCTGGCGCTTCTCCAGTGTTGAGAAAGGCATGAATATGCACTGTTATTGGAGTTCAAACTGCCAGAGCTGCGCGCTGAAAACGCAGTGCACGCCGAGCAAAAATCGTCGAGTAAGGCGCTGGGAACATGAAGCGGTGCTGGAGGAAATGCAGCGTCGGTTGAACCATGCACCGGACATGATGCGAATCCGAAAAAGGACAGTTGAGCATCCCTTCGGGACGCTCAAACAATGGATGGGCTCAACGCATTTCCTGACGCGCAAACTGGTCGGGGTAAGCGCGGAGATGAGTCTGAATGTACTCGCCTACAACATGAAGCGGGTTATGAACATCATCGGTACAGCAGGCTTGCTGAAGGCGATGGCGGCGTAAAGCCTCGGTTTTCTCTGCTCCAGAAGGCGCTAAACCGCTTCACAATCGCTTTGGAACGTCAGTGGTGCTGATCGTGGCAAACGCTTGGGTAATCGCATCACCCAGGAACGCTTGGTTGATGCACTCAAGATACGAAAGCGTTTTTACACACTCTGGGCCGGTAGCTGCCTGTCAGCACGGACAACTTTCGCCTCATTGCAGTGATCGCTAAAATCCGTGTCGATGGATGTAGGCGAGCACTTAAACAGTGAAAGCAAGTGCCAGGAGTGGGGTACCGCCAGTAACGACTCGCCAGTTCACAAAAGCTGCGCACTCCACAAGCGCTTCAAATTGTTCAGGACAGCGGTGCTTGAAGCTCTGAACATTGTCGATGACCAATGAAAGCGTTTGTCCGCGTTGAATGTGGATGGACGACATTTCTGCCCTGAGGTCATCGAGGCGGCGTTTTTCAAGGTACTTGTCGCGTAAACCGTCTAACCATGTCGCTCTTTTCTCGACCTGTTGCTCTCGATCCGGGCTCAACAACACGGTACCGATCGGCTCCCAATTCCGTGTCTGACCTGACCCGCGTTCCGGGGTTTTTTTACGCAGATGTTTTTAAACACGAAATGCGCTGAAGGTGAAGGACGGTCTGAGAAGCCGTCATCTGTTGATGCGCATCGTCATGGTGGTTCAGAAGCCACATCGTCTGTTTGGATTATTGATCGGCGCGGCCGCGCTTGTACCATGGCGCTCGGACACACGGACCGGCACGACTCGAGGAGATGGCATGACCCCCACCGATCAACTGGAAACGCGGCTGCGCACGCTCGAAGACGCCGAGGCGATTCGCCGGCTGAAAGCGCGCTATCTGGCCTGTTGCGACCTGAAGGATTCGCAGGGCATGCGCGACTGCTTCGCGTCAGGCCCGGTGCGCATCGACTACGGCCGGATCGGTGTGTTCGAAGACCGCGATCAGCTAGTTGCGATTTTCGAGGAACTTGGCTGCCATCCGCACGTCGTCGAGATGCATCACGGCGTCAACCCGCAGATCGATGTGCTCGATGACACGCAAGCCCGCGGCACCTGGGGCCTGCATTACCAGATGATCGACACGTGCTCGCACGTCATCACGCAACTCGGCGCGTACTACGAGGACGAGTACCGCAAGATCGACGGCCAGTGGAAGATCTCCGCCACGCGCTGCGTTGTGACCTCCACGCTGGTGGCGAGCTACGAGGACACTGCGCCCGGCGTGCGCTTTGCCGGGGTTCAGCCGAACGGGGCGCAGGCCACTGCGGCAGCGCTTGAGGCCGAGGCCCCTCAATCCGCAGCAAAGGAGTCCGCAGATGAATAACGACCACAGCAAGCGGGTCGCCGTCGTGACAGGCGCGTCGCGCGGTGCCGGCAAAGGCATTGCGCTCGCGCTCGGCGCGGCAGGCGCGACGGTGTACGTGACCGGCCGCTCGCAGAATGAGGGCGCCGCGCCGCTGCCAGGCACGATCCACGCGACCGCGCGCGAGATCGACGCGTTAGGCGGCAAAGGCATCGCCGTCGCGTGTGATCACGCCGATGACGAGCAGGTGCGATGTCTCTTCGAACAGGTCGAACGCGAAAGCGGGCGGCTCGATATCCTGGTCAACAACGCGACTTTTCTGCACGATCAACTGATTGAGCCTGGCCCGTTCTGGAAGAAGTCGCTCGATCTTGTCAACATCCTCGACGTCGGCTTGCGCTCGGCCTATGTGGCGAGCTGGTATGCGGCTCCGCTGATGGCGAAGCGGCGCGGCGGGCTGATCGCGTTTACCTCGTCATTTGGCTCGAACTGCTACATGCACGGCGCTGCGTATGGCGCGCAGAAGGCCGGTGTCGACAAGTTCGCCAAGGACATGGCCGTGGACCTTCGCCCCTACGACGTCGCGGTGGTGTCCATCTGGATGGGCCCGCTGCGCACGGAGCGCACGACACGCGCATTGGAAGACCACCCGGAGCGGTACGAGGAATTCTCGTTCGTCATGGAAAGCCCGGAGTTCACCGGCAGGGTCATTAACGCGCTGTATTGCGACCCGAACCGGATGACGCAATCCGGGCAGGTGCTGATCGGCGCAGAAGCGGCGTTGACGTATGGCATTGTCGATCTGGACGGCAAGCAGCCTCCGTCCTATCGCGATCTGCTGGGTAGCCCGGTGCAGGCACATCCGGCGATTGTCGAGTAACGGGACGGCAATTCGACCGCCCAAGGACCTGCCTCGACACGGCGGGCCGAAATATCGAAGTCACTGGCCGGAGTTGGCCGATTTCTGCCTATTGAGACGGGCTGAAAAGGACACAGAGCGGTCGAAAGGGCGCGCTATTTGATCTGCACAAGGACCGGGCCTTCCGTCACGATCGGCGGGTCCGCGTGGATATGTGATGCATTTTTCTGAATCCAGTCACGTGCGACTTTCAAGCTCGCATCGCTGCCGGTCTTGTCCGTGCAAACAGTCACCGACGTACCACCATCACCCGTATTGAGCAGTGTGTAGCTTACGAGGCCAGGCACTGTCCGCAGGGTAGCTTCGACGTCTGTTCTGCGCTCTTCCAAAAGCTCGAAAAGCTGCTTTGCTCCAGCACCCAGGTAGGTTCTTATAACCGCGTACATGTTCGTCTCCTTTGGGAGCGCCGTCTTGATGCCAATCCAGGTCCACTGATGGCAGCTATCTCCCAAGTTTCAATTCGCCCTGATTTATTAAGCTTAGCCACACGCCGGCGACAAGCGAAATGCAACGACCACCGGCTGCTTCTGGTTATCTCAAGGGGTTCAAACAATCTTACGGCGTATCAAAGGCTATCCGGATCCCCAAAAACATTTGTACAGGGCTCTGGAACGGTGGTTTTCAACCAGGAATTATCGGATACGCCCCCACTGTTGCCCCCCGGTTTCGCATCAAGCGGATGCCGCTTATCCCAGTCACCTTCGATCTGCTTTCGGTCCAAGCAACCAAGCGTTGTGAAAGACAGAGACGTGAGGTTGAAGATCACGCTTCGCCGCTCCCCACTTCTCGTTCTTCGAATGCGGAGCGCACGGCTTCCACAACACGTTCCGCCCGGTGAGCGTCGTCCAGCTGCGGATACGCTTTCTTCAATTTGCCAGATACCTGCCAGCCATTTTCCTTGAGAGAGCGAATGATGCGGTTCGCGTCCTGATCCGGCATTTCCAGCACCTCTTTGAGCCGCTCCTGGGCGCGCTGGAAAAGGACCAGCACACGGGCCTCATCGGCCATCTCGGTACGGACCGTATGCGCCACGACCTGTGCCGTGTACAGGACGTGTTCGGTCAAATCGGGATAGCGCCATGCGAATTGCGCGTCGTTGTAGTCATCGAAGACCAGGTTGCTCTGGGTGCCGTCCTCGTAGACGACGAGTTCGCCAAACCGATAGGACGCTGCGTAACGTTGCATGAATGGCCGCGAAAACACCTCCAGCGTACGATCGTAGCGCGCCCGGAAATCGATCGAACTCGTGATGGTGGCCGATACCGGCAGGATCACGCCATCAGGCACCGCCTTATCGCGGATCAGGGTGTCGTTGATCAGGAAGCGATGGATCCGACCATTGCCGTCCCGCATGGGGTGGATATACACAAAGGCGAAGGCGATTGCAGCTGCCCGGGCCAGCGGCTCGGCGCCCCGTGTTGCCAGCTCGAATGCTTTCAGGCCATAGAGCAGTTGCGTTAGCACCTCAAATTGCGGCGCAATGTAGTGCACGATATCCTCGCGCATGCTCGCCTGTCCCACGAAGACCGGCGAGCGCCGCAGGCCCAGTCCGAAGGCCTCATGACCCAAGATGCCGGCTTGTAACGTGTGCAGGCTATCGTTGCTCAACGGATCCTCGATATGGCCACAGTACTTGGCGATCACGTGGGCAAACCGCTGGATCCTGTCGGCCTTGTCTGCCTCTCTCTCGATCAGAAAGCTCGCACGCGACTCCTTGAACGTCAGCCAACTGGCTGTGCGCATCAGGATGTCGGCGCCAAAGGTTTGGTTCAGCTCGCGCAGTGCCGCATCCAGGTCAAATTGCAGTGCTTGCTGTACGGTTTCGGTACGGCGGACCAGGGGGGAGAACTCCGGCACGCCGGGCAGATTATCGTTGATGCGCCAGCGCCGTATCCGCAGTGGCTCAACGCGGGTCAGGTACTGCTGCGACGATACGGCATCGACATAGCCGCCGTTGGTGACATCTGGCACATCCAGATGCTGCCCGGTCAGCCACTCGTACAGGAATCCGGTGCGGCGGGCATATTGACCAAAGGGTGCTTGCCGGCACCAGGCTTCGATGGGCTCTGGGCCAACAGCCGCAAACAGGCGGGCGAAAAACTCGAGGTGAATTTCTTCGTACTTGAGCCCAAACTCGAAATGCCCCGCGAAATTGTCCACCGGTTGGTAGCTGGCGGGATACTTGTTCTCGACGTGTCCGTTGCTCTCGCGGTTCATCCGTGTCGTACCGATCACCGATTCGACGCGTAGGGGTTGTGCAAGCGCGATAGCGTAGCGATCGGCGAGTGCCTTGAAGCCTACTTGCATTGTCGAATCCCCTAACGAGAGCTAAAAAATGATAACCAGAAGGGGATGGTACGCGAAAGAGATAATTTAGTGAGCGCAAAAACGCTAACGTTCACTTGAATTTATTAACGAATGAGCCTTTCTCGCCGAAAACGATAAAATCCTGAGGCACCGCCGTTGGACACTTGCCCTTGAGTCAGTGTCAGGGAGCAACAACGCTTCGATGGGAGAAAGCGTATAGGGCTGTGCTTGCCTTGCCGTCCAACGTTGTGGCAGTCAAAGATTCTCAGGGTCGACAAAAAACATTTTGACTAGGCTCTAGGTCAGGGGTTTCGTAGCAGAATAATCAGAATATACCCCCAGATGTACCCCCACTCGCGCCTGGTGCGCGAGCGAGCGAGAACGGCGATTTCTGACTGTGGTGCCGTATGGCACTGCGTGGCGTTCAGTGTAACGCGACAACCGGTGCCGGGGCATCTGCGAGGCATAGCCGCATGCTTCGTTCTTGTACTTGGAGGCTGCGTACCTTGCCTGGCTAGGGGTGAATATGCTGGTTCGACCATGGCACTCCCTGGCCTCGGCCGGCGCGGAAGTGCGAGCGGAAGCCAACTGGTTTCTCAAGAGGATGATGGTCAACCTGCTGAACCCCAAGGTCGGGACCTTCTACGTCTCGTTCCTACCGCAGTTTATCCCATCAGCTCAGCCTCTGGTGGTCTGGACCTTTGGTTTGGTGAGTATTCACGTGGCGATCGGCCTGCTCTGGTCAGTAATCTATCGGCGCGACCCAGCCAATGGCAGGTGTGTTGCGCCTGAAAAGGTGATCAAGTGGATGGATCGCGCGACGGGAATGGCCTTTGTCCTGTTTGCCGCGCGTCTGGCCCTGAGCCGGCGCTGAAGCTGGATGCGCTGATTAAGTTCCAGCGCTGTTGCCGGGTGGGCTTTTTCGGGGGGGGGGGGCAGCCAGCGCTTTCTCTCTAGTTTGAAACAGAGCCCTGGTAGTCGCGTTGGAGGCCCTGATAAAGAATGACTTCACCACCTTCCTCTTCGGATTCATAGAGTGGGCGGCTGAATATCAAGATCAAGGCATCGGACTGATTGTAGTTCTCGGTTACACCTATGAGCGCATAGCCTTGTCTGGACCAGTGGCCAATGATGTTTCCTATGGCCTGGTACACATCGGGGTCTCGCTTCTGGAAAACCGTATTGATCAGGTACTGTTGCTTGCCTGGTGCTTTTTGATTGGTCTGTACGAACCTGCTCAGCGTGGTCGATTGGCCCTGTAGCAGTTCGGACAGGTTCTCCACCTTCGCTTGCAGGTTATTGATGGTCTCATTGATATCACGCCCGGCGATCTTGGCAGCGGTACCCAGGTTTGCCCCCGAGGCGTTCAGCTCCGCGCGCGACGAAGCCGCGCTTTCGGAGGCTCTCGAGCCGAAGAGATAACCGGCGATAGCACCCAAGATGCCCAGTGCCGCGCTGATGTCGTCCGACTTGGCCACGGCCAGGATCGACGCGAGCATCGCAATCAAGATGATCCCCACCGCTCGGAGGTTCATCTGGCCGAAGCCGCCCTGCATCCGGTAGAACACGCCGAGCAATGTTGCGGTACCAACGCCTGCAACGATCCAAAGGGCTAGCATATCCATGGAGATTACCCGCCTGTCAGGGTCATATATTGATTAAGGGCCGCTATTGGGTCCTGCCTTTCATGGTCTCGATAAGGTCAACGACGTAGTTCTGGTTGAAGCCCGCCACAAACGACCAGAACAGCAACTTCGCATAGGCGGCATAGCCTTCCGCATGCTGGCAGAAGATCGCCACGAACCTTTGCAGGCTTTCCGCGCTGCAATCCTTGTCCGGGCTGATCTGTGGGAACAAGTCCCCATTGACGATGCCCGAGATGAACAGCAGGCCGGCCAGGATGCCGCCAATGAACGAGGGGAGGGTGAGCGCGAACCATGACTCGGAAAGGTCCTGGATTTCCGCATCGCTCAGGTTGGCCAACCGCCTGTGGAAGCCAACGTAGCCGCCAATGTTTCCGGTGATGAAAACAATCATCGGAACGGTGTAGCTGTTGCTGTAGGTGGCGAAGATCACCGACGCAGCCAGCAGAAGACCAAAAATGAGGAAGAGCCGTTTCCAAAGCGTATTCAGTGCGGCTTGACGATTCATGGTCTTCTCGCGAACAAGACTTCTTCAGAGGGCTTCAGCTGTTTGTTCTCTGAAGAAGATAGTTCATTTTTTGACAAGTAAAGGTGCCAGGGCAGGGCGGGGGATGGGCGCTTTAAGTCGCTCGTGGATAAGGTGTTACTTGATTGAAACACCAGGATAGACGACAGGAGAAGTATCGCTGACGCCTGATTCTGATCTGGCCAAAAGGAGGGCGATGCCCCTCAGGTGCCTTTTTTGAACATCTTTGACTTGGCTTGCTTCATCTTCCGGTGCTTGGCCATGCGCCGACTCTCGAACACACTGAACGACACCACGAAAAAGAGGATGGCCAAAACGAAAAAACCAATAATGATTGCCATTACTTAATGCGTTCCTTAAGTTTCTTTTCAAGCATTCCATGCTCCTCATCCAGCTTTTTCCTTCGCTTCTTTTCTTGCCGGTCAGAAGCAAATTTGCCCGCGAATGTGCCACCCAGCGACACGGCGATAGCACCAGCAGCCAGCACGACGGCTTTGACTATCTTGTCAGCCGGCATAGCCGTACTCCTGGTTCAGCGCCTTATAAAACGCTTTTTCAACGTCCCCATTATCGAACGGCTCTCGTCCATGGTTCTGGATAAGGGCATTCCTGATATCCTGGATCTGCTTGCCATGCGCCTTGAGGTCATGTTCATTGATGGCGAACGCGTACCGCAGCTTCTCCAGGCTGACGATTGCCCGCAGCTGAGCTTGGTCCGCTGCGTCAAGGTTCAAAGCCGCATCAACAGCCTTTGCCGCTCGGTCGACAATCGCGGGGGCACAGTACTCATCGGAGGACTCGAAGTGATACTCGCTGTCAGGGGCATCTGCATGGTTGGTCAGGCGCATTGGCATTTCACCCAGTCGTCGAATGTGGTGGATTCATTTTCGAGCAGCGCGAGCGACCGGTCATAGTCTTGAACAATCTGGCGGTGCTGGCGATGGCAGATCAGTACGGTCTTCCCTGCATTCCACAGGAACGGACCAGCAGTCAGGTAATTGAGTTTTCCGGTGCGCCCAGCGGTGCCGGAAACCAGCAGCATCATCTGGATAATCACGGCCGTGCCGTAGGCAATGGTGCTCATTTGCGCAAGATGCAGCGCCTTCTCATCATCGTTGGCGGTGGTGTTGTAGAAGGCGATGCCGTGATGCCCTTTCAGGAGCAGTTTGATGATCGCATATGACGCGATGTCTGCCGCGTTGATCGTCCCGTACTCCTTGCCCAATGCATCCATGAGCGGGTTTTCAGCGCGGTAGCCAGAGGCCTTGGTTTCATCCTTCATCCACTGAGTGAACAGGGAGCTGAAGGGCAGGGGCAGGCCGTCTGTTGTCGGAAGGTCACTCAGATAGTGGGTGAGGATGTGCAGTACGGCTTTGACATTGGTACCGATGAAGCCGGCGTTGGGAAAGCCGAGTTGCATCTGTTCCAGGATCAGGCTGTAGAGCGTTTTGCCACCCACCGAGGCGCCGCCAAATGTGTAGTCATCGGGTAGTTTCTGCCAGAGATTGAAGTCATGCCCAAAAATGTACCGATGTTTTGCACCGGCTCTATAGTCGATGGGGCTGGGCCCGGTTCCAGGTTTGTATGGCTCGTGCAGCTGTTTGAAAAACGCTTCGAGCGTCTCGCTCTGGCTGTTGGTGAGATGGGCGAGGAGAACACCGATGATGCCCATCCCAACAGCGGTGCCCATCTGCGCTTTCGTCAACGCGGGGTAGGACGGGTCAATCTCAAGCTCATCCAGCATTTCATCGAAAGATATCTGGCCGACCGCGGTGGCGGCTCTCTCGGACAGCGTCAGCGGCTCAAGGCCTGGCGAGTGAGAGGCTTTTCCAGCATGGAGGGTGCTGAGGTAAGTGACTTCGGTCGCCTTTTCATTCCAGTAGGCATCATCGGAGGATGTGCTGAGGTACGACGTCAATCCCCTGAGCAGCTTACGCATGTGGACTCCCTGCCAATCGAAATGCTTGTATCAGCTGATGGAGAGGGTATCAGGAGGGATGCCTCAATGCCATTATCTGTCGGCCAGGCGTTTGCCTATCTATGGCCAATGTGTCCGGTCCATACACCAATGGTAATGACCACCTTTTCCCAGTCGTAAGCAGCTACAAATTGCCCTGCAGCGATGGCTGCTCAGGGGCGCCTTCTGCGTCTCAGGCAGTCACCGCGCGCCAGGCAAGGCGATCTCGGCCAGTGGAGCGGGGAGATACACCGGCACGGTTGGCCCAAGCGTCTTTTTCACCTCGCGTATCATCCCCTCGACGTTCTGCCCAACCATCGGCTCAGGGTGTCCAGGGCCATTGCCGAAGAAGTTCTCCCAATGGCCCAGCAGGACCATGCGCGGTTGGGTGAGGTTCAGCAGCCTATGAGGGTAGTCGTCCACCTGGTCCCAGGAGCCGACACTGAGGATCTCGACGTCGACGGCCTTGTTGTCGGGGGCGGTCAGGGTAGGTGGCAGGCCGTTGGGTGGTTGCGCGGCGCTGTCCTGGAAGTGGATCCGGTAGACCACCCGGTCGCCGTCCATGAGGTCGATCAGCCAGGCCAGTGACTGGCCGGGCTTCCAGCCGAAGATTGTAGTGGGCGGTTCGTCCAGAGGGTCGTCATAGCCACCTGGTATCAGGTTGATGCCAAGGATGTGCCCGGCATGCTCACTCTGGATCGGCATCATGCGGATGTGCTTGCCGCTGGACACGAACCAGCTGCCTGGCGCCGGTGGCTGGTCGTCGCCCTGTAGTTTGGCCATCTGCTCCTCGACGTCCACCAAGCGCGCCGGGTCCACGGCGATGGTGCCACCGTCCTTGGCCTTCATGCCTTTGAGAATATGCATGACGGTGTGCGACCCATAGAGCTTGGCGATGGGGGCGTGCTTGTGCATCACCCAGGGCACGTCCAGCAGGTGGTCGTAGTGGCCGTGCCCTACCAGCAGCACGGTGACGTCATCGGCCTTGGGCATGTACTTGTCGATGCGCTGGGTGTTCGCCGCGATGCGCAGGGGTGGCCAGCCTTCGTGGTCGAGGAGGGCGGGGTTGCTGAACGAGGGGGCGATGAGTAGGCCCTCGCCACGCCAGTGCAAC
>JBOICD010000030.1:0-14682 GCA_050739855.1 Pseudomonas sp. | reverse complement strand
GACGATGATCTCGTCAGCGTCGGCGACCACATGGTTGTTGGTCAGGACGTAGCCGTCGCTGGAAATGATGAAGCCTGAACCCAGCGATTGCGCTTCACGCTGACGGTCGCCACGCGGCGAGCGCGGCTGCTGCGGCATGTTGCGCTCGAAGAACTCGCGAAACATCGGCGGCAGGCCTTCGAGGTCAGGCACCTGACCGGCCGCGTATCTGCGATCCGGCAGCTTCTGCTTGGTACTGATGTTCACCACCGCAGGCGAGGCCTGCTCGACCAGCGTGGTGAAATCCGGCAGGGCTTCGGCCTGGGCAGCGGTGGCCACCTGCCCGAGCATGAGCACGGCGGCGAACAACGATAAGTAGGTTTTCAAGCGTGGTATTGACATACGGCTCCCGTCACATCGAGCGTGGTTAGCAGTAGGGCCCTGCAGAAGCAGGAAAGGCCAGCCCCCGAAAGGACTGACCTATAGAAAAATTCTGGGATTTTTGCAAACTGCAAAGCTTGCCAATCATGTCAGCCAAGCGATCCTCGACTGGTCAGCACTGTGCCTGCTGTTCATTTTTGCGCCTGGGCATCCTGAGACCGCATCGACAAGGCAATCCGCTCAGCGGTGCCAATCGGAATTTCGCCGACCACAGTGACCATCATTTCGCCCTTGGGCGTGGTCAAGCGTCGCGAGACCGCCACAGTAGGCCCCAGTTGCGTGCGGATATCCGCCGCCGAGCCGCCGTTCAAGGCTTCAACGAAAACCGAAAAACGCGCCAGGCCATCATCGAACATCATACGGTTGACCGTATTCTTGCCCTGCGGATCTTTGCCAATCGAGCTGTCGACCAGCTCAAAACCTGGCGGCAACCAGTCCGAACGCCAGCCGGTGACCGGCTGTGCAGCCTGGGCAGTGACTTCGGTTACCGGCTTGCACTGCTCGCCAGCCTGCAGATCGTCGTCGCTCGGCGCATCCCCGGTATCCAGGCGGGTGAACTGGAAGCGCTCGAGCAACCGCCCCTTGTCATCGAGCATCAACGACTTGAGCGGCAGGCCGGTCTCGCGATCCAGGTGCAGTTCAAAGGCATAACGATGCTGATCACGCGGGCTCAGGGTAACGATAACCGCGGCACGGTCCGCTACCCGGGATTTGCCGGCGACCCCAAGGTCGTACCAGCCCATCAACTTCAGAGGGTCAAGCACTCGCGCTGTGGACTCCGGCGTGTTGCTCACACCAGACACCAGGGCCCCGCTTACGCACTGGGTTTGCCCATCGACACGCACGACTTCCTGGGCCGAGCCATCGAGCTGCAGAAGCCGCTCGCTGACCTTGCCGTCCTGGACACGATGCCAGATATCGTGGGTGGAGAAGCTGCCGTTACGCTCGTAAACGAAAGTACCCTGATAACTCTGCTGCTGCTCGGCCTGAGCCAGCTTCTTGAGCCAGTCGCCCGCCTCCGGTGAGGAGTTGGCCGCATGGGCCGGCAGTGTCAGCCAGCCACCCAGCAACAGCGGAATGAGCGGTAGCGCGCGCATGATCCTCCTTACTTAACGGTTTTCCAGGCTGGCCGCGCGGGCATAAGGCAGGGCGCTCTCGGTACCTTTGAGGGCTGCTTCCTGAGCATGCTGGCGCAGATAGCCGGGCAGACGCTGGTCGTGCCAGCCGGATTGCCCTTGCAGCACGCCATTGGCCATCGGGCCTGGCTGCTCTGCACTCTCACTATAGCCTGCCAGCACGGCCGGGCCCTGAACTTGAGGCACAATCACGCCTTGCTGGGCCGGTTGCTGGGCAGCCAGCTGGGCACCATTGATCTCGTCCTGATTGTACAGACGCACACCGGCCAGCACGGCGACAGTCACCGATGCAGCCACGGCCAGACGACCCAGGCTGCGCCATGGCCCACGGTTGACCTTGACTGGCGCGGCTTCGTCAGCCAGAGCGGCAGAGACGGCGGCGGCGATATCCAGTTGTGGCAGCACCAGCTCCCTGTGCATGGCCGCACGGGCGACCTGATAACGCGACCAGGTGGCACGGGTTTCAGCATCATCGACGGCGTTCAACACCCGACGTAATTCCAGTTCGTCCGCTTCGTTATCCATCACCGCGGACAGCGATTCCTGCAAAGCTTCACGACTCATGACGGTTCCTCTCTTGGCTGTCGCCGCTGTCTCAGGTTTCCTGCAACAACGGCTGCAGGGCTTTGTCTATGGCCTCCCGAGCGCGGAAGATTCGAGAGCGCACGGTACCCACCGGACACTGCATGACACTCGCAATGTCCTCGTAACTCAGACCATCGAATTCACGTAAAGTTAACGCCGTACGCAAATCTTCTGGCAGTTGCTGAATGGTCCGATGGACGGTGTCTTCGATCTCATCCCGCAACAACGCACGCTCGGGGGACTCCAGATCCTTGAGGCCATGATCGCCGTCGTAAAATTCCGCATCCTCGGAACTCACATCGCTGTCCGGTGGCCGCCGACCGCGGGACACCAGATAGTTCTTTGCCGTGTTGATGGCAATGCGGTACAGCCAGGTGTAGAAGGCACTGTCTCCGCGAAAATTACCAAGCGCCCGGTAAGCCTTGATGAAGGCTTCCTGCGCCACATCCTGGGCTTCATGGTTGTCGTGGACAAAACGCACGATCAACCCGAGAATCTTGTGCTGATACTTCAGCACCAACAGATCGAACGCTCGCCTGTCGCCACGCTGCACGCGCTCGACAAGCTGCTGATCCTCTTCCTGGGTTAGCATGAACACTCCTCAGTGAACGTGAAGGAGCGTTGCGAGAAGCATCGTTCAGGCTTGCAACCATAGACTCGGGCTTTTCGCAAAAGTTCTCCCCTCCAAGCAAGTTTCCTGCGGCCCTTGGTCGGCTCGCACGAAAAACGCAGCGCGGTCACGGCCGGCTGCGTCGATAATCGGGTCTCGAGTACGCCGACAGTACCTTGATTATGGGCTACTGCCAGGCGTCGCTGCGGCATTGTGGTGTGCAGGCAACCTTCTATGGATATCCACACAGCATGGAAAGTTCCCACAGCAAGCACCAGCCCCCTGCATGCGCCATTGGAAATCAGGGCCTTGGGGCTGCTATAAAGGCAACCGGTCCAGATTCACGATAGTTTCACAATGCCATAAGCGCCTGACTATTGTGCCGATCCCCCTCTTCAGATACTAGTGTCCTGACATGAGCCAACAACTCCAACATGATGTCCTCGTGATCGGCAGCGGCGCCGCCGGTCTGAGCCTGGCGCTGAACCTCCCCGGCCATCTGCGCATTGCCGTGCTCAGCAAGGGTGACCTCGCCAATGGTTCGACCTACTGGGCCCAGGGAGGGGTCGCCGCAGTACTGGATGACACCGATACCGTCCAGTCCCACGTCGAGGACACCCTCAACGCCGGTGGTGGCCTGTGCCACGAAGACGCCGTGCGCTTTACCGTCGAGCACAGCCGCGAGTCGATCCAGTGGCTGATCGACCAGGGCGTGCCGTTTACCCGCGACGAACACGCCAGTGTCGACGACGGCGGTTTTGAGTTCCACCTGACCCGCGAAGGCGGCCACAGCCATCGGCGCATCATTCATGCTGCCGATGCCACCGGTGCGGCGATTTTCACCACGCTGCTGACCCAGGCCCGCCAACGACCGAACATCGAGCTGCTGGAACAGCGGGTCGCCGTTGACCTGATCACCGAGCGACGTCTGGGCCTGGATGGCGACCGCTGCCTGGGGGCCTACGTCCTCAACCGCGATACCGGCGAAGTCGACACCTACGGTGCGCGCTTCACCGTGCTCGCCACCGGCGGCGCCGCCAAGGTCTACCTGTACACCAGCAACCCCGACGGTGCCTGCGGCGATGGAATTGCCATGGCCTGGCGCGCCGGCTGCCGGGTGGCCAACCTTGAGTTCAACCAGTTCCACCCCACCTGCCTGTACCATCCGCAGGCCAAGAGCTTCCTGATTACCGAAGCACTGCGCGGTGAAGGCGCATTGCTGCGGCTGCCCAACGGCGAGCGCTTCATGCCGCGCTTCGACCCGCGCGAAGAGCTGGCGCCGCGCGATATCGTCGCCCGCGCCATCGACCACGAGATGAAACGCCTGGGCGTGGACTGCGTGTACCTGGACATCAGCCACAAATCGGAAGACTTCATCAAGAACCACTTCCCCACCATGTATGAACGCTGCCTGACGTTCGGCATCGACATTACCCGCCAGCCGATCCCGGTGGTGCCTGCCGCTCACTACACCTGTGGTGGCGTCATGGTCGATGACTGCGGTCACACTGACGTACCCGGCCTCTACGCGATTGGCGAAACCAGCTTCACCGGCCTGCATGGCGCCAACCGCATGGCCAGCAACTCGCTGCTCGAATGCTTCGTCTATGGCCGCGCCGCCGCCACTGACATCGAAGCGCAGCTGGACCAGGTGAACATGCCGCGCGCCCTGCCCTGCTGGGATGCCAGCCAGGTCACCGATTCGGACGAAGACGTGATCATTGCGCACAACTGGGACGAACTGCGGCGATTCATGTGGGACTACGTAGGAATCGTGCGCACCAGCAAGCGCCTGCAACGCGCCGAACACCGGGTGCGCCTGCTGCTCGACGAGATCGACGAGTTCTACAGCAACTACAAGGTCAGCCGTGACCTGATCGAACTGCGCAACCTGGCCCAGGTGGCCGAATTGATGATCCGCTGCGCCATGCAGCGCAAGGAAAGCCGGGGCCTGCACTACACCCTGGACTACCCGGGCATGCTTGCCGAAGCCCACGACACTATTCTGCAGCCGCCCACCTACGCCGACTGAACTTCAGGCGCACGCGCAGGCGCCGGTGTTGCACCGGTTCCAGCGCGCCATGGGCGATACACAAACCTTCACTCCAGTAGCGCCCCGGCCTGCGGTAACGCAGCACAATCAGGCCCGGCAAGGCCAGGCTGTCCGGGCGTAGCTGCACCGGCTGCCAACCCTGGGCATGGCTGAACAGCTGCCAGCCTTCACGATCACGACGCAAGCCGCTGACAGCTCGGGGATGGCTGAGCAGAATGCGCCGGGGAATCATCCAGCCCGCATGCAGCAGGCACAGGACCACCCCAGACAGCCGCAACCACCAGGGAAGCTGCAGCAGGCTCAGCGCCAGCAAGGCCAGCAACAAGCTGACCAGATAGGCCACCAGCAGGCTTTTTGAGCCCTGCCAGCGACACTCGAACCGCTCACTTGGGCTGGACACGATCCAGAATGATGCGAACCATGCGCTGCAGCTCCGGGTCTTCGGACTCGCTGCGCTCCATGAACCAGCCGAACATGTCCTGGTCTTCGCAGCTCAGCAGACGCTTGTACAGCTCGCGATCGGCCTCGCTCAGGGTGGGGTAGACCTCCGCGCTGAACGGGACCAGCAGTACATCGAGCTCAAGCATGCCACGGCGGCTGTGCCAAAAGAGCCGATTGAGTTCAGTTTGTTCGACCATGGAGCCCTCCTAAAATAGGCCGCCAGTATACAGAGCCAGCGCCCGGGGGACACGAGACGTTGGTCCGGACATGTGAGCAAATAATGACAGAGGGGCGCGCTCAACTACCTATTTTGCCGACAGCGCTCTATCATGGCCCTCAGTCTTACTACCCTGCGATATCCCATGGCCGATTCCGCTTTTTTCTGCACCCTATCCCACGAAGGCGTCCTCGCCGTCCGCGGCTCGGACGCCGGCAAGTTCCTGCAAGGCCAACTGACCTGCAACATCAATTACCTGAGCGACAGCACCAGCAGCCTCGGCGCGCGTTGCATGGTCAAGGGCCGCATGCAGTCGAGCTTTCGCATCCTGCCTGAGGGCGATGGTTTCCTCCTGGCCATGACCCGCGAGTTGCTTGAAGCGCAACTGGCCGACCTGAAGAAATACGCGGTGTTCTCCAAGGCCAAGCTGACCGATGACAGCGATGCCTGGGTCCGCTTTGGCTTGCATGCAGCTGACGCAGCGCTGCAGGCGCTGGGCCTTGAGGTACCGGGTCAGATTGACGCGGTAACGCGCCACGACGGGCTGATTGCCGTTGCCGTGTCGGCCGCTCGCATCGAGCTTTGGGTGCCCGCCGATCAAGCAGAGCGCGTGCAGGCGCAGTTGGCCGAGAAGCTGACAGAAGCCGAGCTTAACGACTGGCTGCTCGGGCAAATCCGCGCTGGCATTGGCCAGGTCATGGCCCAGACCCGTGAGCTGTTCATCCCGCAGATGATCAACCTGCAGGCCGTGGGTGGCGTCAGCTTCAAGAAAGGCTGCTACACCGGCCAGGAAATCGTCGCCCGCATGCAGTACCTGGGCAAGCTCAAGCGCCGCCAGTACCGCGTGGCCCTGGCGAGCGAAACCCTGCCCGAGCCGGGTACCGAGGTCTTCTCGCCGACCCATAACGCTTCGGTGGGTGAAGTGGTCCTGGCGGCCCGCAGCGCAACCGGCAGCGAACTGCTGGCAGTACTGACCGCCGATGCCGTGGAAGACAACAACCTGCACCTGGGAAGCCTCGACGGCCCGCGTCTGGAACTGCTGTCGCTGCCTTACGAACTGGACCGCGACCGCGAAATCCAGCGCTGAGTCAGCCCTGCCCCGGCGCATCGAACGCCGGGGCCCTTTTGAATTGCTGTAGAGAACCGCGATGAACAAGCTGGCCGAGATGGTCCAGGCCCAGTTACTGGCCGCCATCAATAACGATGACCTGGTGCTGCCGACCCTGCCGGAGGTCGCCTTGAGCATCCGCGAGGCCGCTGAAGACACCGAGATCAGCGTCAGCGCCCTGAGCAAGGTCATCGGCCGCGACGCCGCCCTGTCGGCACGCCTGATCAAGGTGGTGAACAGCCCGCTGCTGCGTGCCACGGTCGAGGTCACTGACCTGCAGACCGCGATTACCCGTCTTGGCATCAACTACAGCTGCAACCTGGCCGTCGGCCTGGTGATCGAGCAGATCTTCCACGCCCGCTCCGAGGTGGTGGAAAAGAAAATGCGCGAAATCTGGGCAACCAGCCTGGAAGTAGCCGGCATCAGCTACGAACTCTGCTTGCGCTACACCCAACTCAAGCCTGATCAGGGCGCCCTCGCCGGCCTGGTTCACCAGATTGGCGTGTTACCGATCCTGATCTATGCCGAGGAGCACAACGAGCTGCTTTCCGATCCGGTGTGCCTGAACTATGTGATCGACCAGATCCATCCGGTACTGGGTGACAAGATCCTCAGTAGCTGGGAGTTTCCCGAGCAGCTGGTCAGGCTGCCTGGGCAGGTGCTGGATCTGGACCGCGGCAGCGACCGGGTCGATTACGTCGACATCGTCCAGATCGCCCGGGCCCTGAGCCCGGCCATCGGCAAGTCGCGGCCCTTGGCGGCGCTGCCCGCCTACCGCCACCTGGGACTGCCGACCGGCACTGAACTGGCGGCCAGCGATCTGCTCTATGCCCGCGCGATGTTTCGTTAATCGACGGTAAAACTGACCCGCACTTTCAAGCCGCCACGCTCACCGTCGTGAAGACTGATCTGCGCCAGATGGGCGCGGCAGATCTCGCCGACGATCGCCAGGCCCAGGCCGCTGCCCTGGGCGCTACGTCGATAGAAACGCTCGAACACCCGTTCGCGCTCGTTTTCAGGAATCCCCGGGCCATCGTCTTCGACTTCCAGCACCCCTGGCGCGTAGACCCGCAAGATCACATTGCCGCCTTTGGGGGTATGGGCCAAGGCGTTATCTACCAGGTTACTGAGCAGCTCGTTGAGCAAAGTCGGTTCGCCACGCACATGCACAGGCGCTTCGGCCTCCAGCGCCAGCGCCACACCGCGGGCGTAGGCCAGCGGCGCCATGGCCATGCCCAGTTCGCGCGCCAGCTGACTGAGGTCAAGCGACTGCGCGCCGCCTTCGGCAATGGCCCGCGCACCGTTTTCCACCCGCGCCAGGGAGAGCAGCTGGTTGGCCAGGTGCGTCAGGCGGTCGGTGCCCTGGGCCGCTGACTCCAGGGTCTCGCGCCAGACCTGCGGTTCATTCGAGCGCAAGCCCAGTTCGACCCTGGCCTTGAGCGCCGCCAGCGGTGTGCGCAGCTCATGGGCGGCCTCGGCGATGAACTGCGCCTGGCGCTCGAACTGACCGCGCAGGCGTTCGGTGAAATGGTTCAAGGCGCGTACCAGCGGGCTCAATTCACGCTGCACTTCGACCAGCGGCAAGGCGCGCAGGTCGTCGGGTTGACGTTCTTCGACAGCACTGCGCAAGCGCTCCAGCGGCCGTAACGCAGCGCTCACCGCAAACCACACCAGCATCAACGCGCCAAGCGCCAGCATACCAAGACGCAACAGGGTATCGGCCATCAGGCTGCGGGCCATGCGCACCCGCGCCTCTTCGGTTTCGGCCACGCGGATCTCGGCCATGCCGTTCATGTTCGGTTCGGTGACGGCCTTGAGCAAGCTCACCACACGCACGTCCTGGCCCAGGTAACGCGCGTTGTAGAAACGCGCCAGGGCCGGATAATCATCGGTGCGCGGCGTGCCTGGCGGTGGTGCGGGCAGGTTTTCGTAACCGGAAATCAGACGCTGATGAATGTCATTGACCTGGTAGTAGATACGTCCGGCGCTGTCGTAGGCAAAGGTATCCAGGGCCACATAGGGCACATCGGCGCTGAGGCTGCCGTCACGCTGGGACAAGCCTGCGGCAATGGTTCGTGCCGAGGCCAGCAGGGTACGGTCGTAAGCGGTGTCGGCCGCTTCGCGACCGTTCCAGTAGGCACTCAGACCGCTGGCCAGCATCAACACCACCAGCAGCAAGGCCAGGTTCCACAGCAGCCGCCCGCGCAGGCTGACGCTGTCACGCATCGCGGTGCTCGAGCAGGTAGCCGAGCCCCCTGAAGGTAACGATGGCCACGGCATGACCATCGAGCTTCTTGCGCAGGCGATGGATATAGATCTCGATGGCATCGGCGCTGGCTTCTTCGTCCAGGCCGAAGACCTGGGCGGCCAGTTGCTCCTTGCTCATCACCCGGCCCGGACGGGCGATCAGCGCTTCAAGCACGGCCTGCTCGCGGGAGGTCAGGGTCAGCAATTCGTCACCGAGGGTGAAACGCCGGGTATCGAGGTCGTACACCAGCGGGCCACAGCGCTGTTGACGCTCACCGCCGAGCACGCTGCGGCGCAACAGGGCCTTGACCCGCGCCTCAAGCTCGGTCAGCTCGAACGGCTTGGCCAGGTAGTCGTCGGCGCCCAGGTTCAGGCCGTGAACCCGGTCTTTGACGTCACTGCGCGCAGTCAGCATCAGCACCGGCACGGTTTTGCCACGGGCGCGCAGGCGCGCCAGTACTTCGAAGCCGTCCATGCGCGGCAGGCCGACATCGAGCACCACCACGGCATATTCCTCACTGGCTAGGGCCAGGTCGGCGGCCACGCCATCGTGCAGCACATCCACGGTCAGGCCGGTACTTTTCAGGGCCTGGGCCACGCTTTCAGCCAACTGCAGATGGTCTTCGACGAGCAGCACACGCATCGTTTTCTCCCCGTTCGCGTCGCGGTCAATGGCGCGGAGTGTACAGCCGACAGCGCACCTGTGAAGCCTTCGCAACAATGAAAAACTGTTGAAAGGTTAGCGAAAGGTTCAGCCCCTAGCATCCTCTCACGGCTCACTCTGCTTGCCGTACAACCGAACTTAGAAGTTCGAACTAATAAGAACAATAACGGAGTTACTCGACGATGCTGTCCACACAGCCACAGGCGTATGCGCCTATCCGCCGTTTGCCTTCCCGCCAGACCGCCGTTGCCAGCGCCCTCGCCCTTGCCGGCGTCGCACCGCTGAGCCAGGCCGCCTTCTTCGATGACAGCAAGGCGACCTTCGAAACCCGCAACATGTACTTCAACCGCGACTTTCGCGATGGCACCAGCGCCCAGCAGTCCAAGCGTGACGAGTGGGCCCAGGGCTTCATGCTCAACTTCGAGTCCGGCTATACCGACGGCACCGTTGGCTTTGGCCTCGATGCCCTGGGGATGCTCGGTATCAAGCTCGACTCCAGCCCTGATCGCACCGGCAGCGGCCTGCTGCCCACTCACGATGATGGCCGCGCCGCCGACGAGTATTCGAAGCTCGGCCTGACCGGCAAGGTGAAGATCTCGGCCACCGAGCTGAAAGTCGGCACCCTGATGCCGGAACTGCCGACCCTGCAGCCCAACGACGGTCGCATCCTGCCGCAGACCTTTGAAGGCGGCCTGCTGACGTCCGGCGAAATCAAGAACCTGACATTCACCGGCGGACGCCTGGAAAAAGCCAAGGACCGCGACAGTACCGACAACCAGGACATCGCCCTCAACAACAAGAACAGCCGCTTTCTCGGCACCGTGGCCGGCAACCATTTCGACATGGCCGGCCTCGACTACAAGTTCACCGACAAGATCACCGGCAGCTACCACTGGGCGCAGCTCGACGATGTCTATCGTCAGCACTTTGTCGGCATGCTCGCCACCCAGCCCTGGGGCCCCGGTACCTTCGGCGCCGACCTGCGCATGGCGCTCAGCGACGACCAGGGCCAGGCCCGTGGCGGCAACATCGACAACACCGCACTCAACGGCATGCTCAGCTACAGCATCATCGGCCACAAGTTCAGCGCCGGTTACCAGCACCTGTCGGGCGACACTGCTTTCCCTTACGTCGACGGTGCCGACCCGTACCTGGTCAACTTCGTGCAGATCAACGACTTCGCCGGCGCCGACGAGCGCTCCTGGCAAGCCCGCTACGACTATGACTTCGCCAAACTGGGGATTCCCGGCCTGACCTTCATGACCCGCTACATCAGCGGCGATAATGTCAGCCTGGCCGATGGCGGTGAAGGCAAGGAGTGGGAACGCAATACCGAGTTCAAGTATGTGGTGCAAAGTGGCGCCCTGAAAAACGTCGCCGTGCGCCTGCGCAACGCCACCTTCCGTTCGAACTTCGCCCGCGATGCGGATGAGGTGCGGCTGCTGGTGAGTTACAGCCTTGCATTGTGGTAATCCCCGATAACAATAATGCTCACGGAGATAGACGATGACCTTTTCACTGCGCCGCATTGCCCTCGCCACTGCCTGCCTGATGCTGGCTGGCCAAGCCATGGCCGGCGAACCCAAACGCCCTGAATGCATCGCCCCCGCCTCCCCCGGTGGTGGTTTCGACCTGACCTGCAAGCTGGTGCAAAGCGCCCTGCTCAACGAGAAGATTCTCAGTAAACCCATGCGTGTGACTTACATGCCTGGCGGCGTCGGCGCGGTTGCCTACAACGCCGTGGTTGCCCAGCGTCCGGCCGATGCCGGGACCCTGGTGGCCTGGTCCAGCGGCTCGCTGCTCAACCTGGCCCAAGGCAAGTTCGGCCGTTTCGACGAGAATGCCGTGCGCTGGCTGGCAGCGGTTGGCACCAGCTATGGCGCCATCGCGGTGAAAAGCGACTCGCCCTACAAGACCCTCGATGATCTGGTAGCGGCACTCAAGAAAGACCCGAGCAAAGTAGTCATCGGCTCCGGTGGCACCGTCGGCAGCCAGGACTGGATGCAGACTGCACTGATTGCCAAGGCCGCCGGCATCAACCCGCGCGACCTGCGCTATGTCGCCCTTGAAGGCGGTGGTGAAATTGCCACGGCGCTGCTCGGTGGGCACATCCAGGTGGGCAGTACCGACATCTCCGACTCCATGCCGCACATCCAGAGCGGTGATATGCGCTTGCTCGCAGTGTTTGCCGAAAAGCGTCTGGACGAGCCGAAAATGAAGGATATTCCGACCGCCAAGGAACAGGGCTACGACATTGTCTGGCCGGTGGTGCGCGGTTTCTACCTGGGGCCGAAAGTCACCGATGAAGAGTACGACTGGTGGAAAGCCTCGTTCGACAAACTGCTGGCCTCGGAAGAGTTCGCCAAGCTGCGTGACCAGCGCGAACTGTTCCCCTTTGCCATGACCGGTGCAGAACTGGACACCTACGTGAAGAAACAGGTGGCTGACTACAAAGCCCTGGCCAAGGAATTCGGGCTGATTCAGTAATCTCCCCACCTTTCGAGAAGCATCGCGGGGCAAGCCCGCTCCTACACAGTCCCCTCTGTGGGAGCGGGCTTGCCCCGCGAAAAGAGGATTCCCCAATGATCCTGCAACGCGTCTTTGCCCTGTTCCTGCTGGCGCTGTGTGCTGCCCTGGCAGTAATGGCCTGGCCCTACCAGGCTGCTGTTTCCTACGAACCGGTCGGCCCGCGCGCCTACCCTTTGCTGATGCTCGGCCTGATGGCCCTCGGCCTCGTGTACCTGGCGTTGCGTCCAACACCCATCGTGCGTAAAGACGATGAACCTGAACTCGACCGTGAAACCCTCAACAAAATCGGTCTGTGCGTAGGTCTGCTGCTGGTCTTCGCCGCTACCTTCGAACCGCTCGGCTTCATTGTCAGCGGTCTCCTCATCGGTGTGCCCATGGCCCGCCTCTACGGTGGACGCTGGTTGCCCAGCATGATGATCATCGGCCTGATGACGATCGCCCTGTACTGGTTGTTCGACCGCGTCATGGATGTCCCTCTGCCCCTCGGCCTGCTCGACGTTCTGGAGAATTGACATGGATACCTTCAGCTATCTGAGCCAGGGCTTCGGCGTCGCCCTGACGCCTTACAACCTGGTCACCGCTTTGTCCGGCACCCTGATCGGCACCGTGGTCGGCCTGTTGCCAGGCCTGGGCCCGATCAACGGCGTGGCCTTGCTGATCCCCATCGCCTTCGCCCTCGGCCTGCCACCGGAATCGGCACTGATCCTGCTGGCCGCGGTGTACCTGGGTTGCGAATACGGCGGACGGATCAGCTCGATCCTGCTGAACATCCCCGGTGAAGCCTCCACCGTCATGACCACCCTTGACGGTTACCCCATGGCGCGCCAGGGCCTGGCGGGTGTGGCCTTGTCGTTGTCGGCCTGGAGCTCGTTCATCGGTGCCTTCATCGCCACCTGCGGCATGGTGCTGTTTGCGCCCCTGCTAGCGAAATGGGCGATAGCCTTCGGGCCTGCAGAGTACTTCGTGCTGATGGTGTTTGCCATCGTCTGCCTGGGCGGCATGGCCGGTGACCGGCCACTGAAGACCTTCATCGCAGCGCTGATCGGCCTGTTTCTGTCCAGCGTCGGCATCGACGCCAACAGCGGCGTGTACCGTTTCACCGGTGACAGCGTGCACCTGGCCGACGGCATCCAGTTCGTGGTGCTGGTACTGGGCCTGTTCTCCATCAGCGAGATCCTGCTGCTGCTGGAAAAAACCCACCACGGCCACGTCGCCGTGAAAGCCACCGGGCGCATGTTGTTCAACTTCAAGGAAGCCGCCTCGGTCTTCGTGGTCAACCTGCGCTGCGGCGTGCTCGGTTTCATCATGGGCGTGCTGCCCGGCGCCGGTGCCACCCTGGCCAGCGCCGTGGCCTACATGACCGAAAAACGCATCGCCGGCCCCAGCGGCAAATTCGGCCAGGGCGACAAACGCGGCCTGGCCGCCCCGGAAACCGCCATCGGCGCCGAAGCCTGCGGAGCGCTGGTGCCGATGCTGACCCTGGGTGTGCCGGGCTCGGGTACCACCGCGGTGATGATCGGCGCCCTGTCGCTGTACAACATCACCCCGGGCCCGATGCTGTTCGAACAGCAGCCGGATATTGTCTGGGGCCTGATCGCCTCGTTGTTCATCGCCAACATCATGCTGGTGATCCTCAACATTCCGATGATCCGCGTCTTCACCCGCATCCTCGCCGTGCCGAACTGGGCGCTGGTGCCGATGATCGCGATCATCACCGCGATCGGTGTCTATGCCGTGCATGCCACCACCTTCGACCTGTTCCTGATGATCGGCATCGGCATCTTCGGCTACATCCTGCGCAAGCTGGATTTCCCGCTGTCGCCGATCCTGCTCGGGTTCATCCTTGGCGGGCTGATGGAACAGAACCTGCGTCGCGCGCTGTCGATCTCCAACGGCGCCCTGGAAATCCTCTGGTCCAGCCCGATCACCCTCAGCGTCTGGGGCCTGACCATTGCCATGCTGCTGCTGCCAGTGCTGCGCATCTGGCGCAAGCGCAGCCTCCAGCGTCGTGCCCTGGCCGATGTCTGATCGGCCTTCGCAGCTGTTCTGGGCCACAGGGCTGGCCGGCCTGGCGGGCGGCTATCTCGCCAGCCAGGTCGGCTGGCCGCTGCCATGGATGGTCGGCTCGCTGTTGGCGATCATCCTGGTGCGCTGCCTGACGCCCTGGCAACTGAGCGAAATTCCCGGCGGGCGCAAATGCGGGCAGTGGATCATCGGCATCGGCATCGGCCTGCACTTCACCCCGGCGGTGGTCGAGCAGGTGGCGAGCAATTTCGGCCTGATCTTCTGCGGCGCGTTGATCACCAGTGTCTCCAGCGTCGTTGGCATCTGGTTGCTGCGCCGTACCGGCGAAGACCGCGCTACGGCGTTCTTTTCCAGCATGCCTGGCGGCTCCGGGGAGATGGTCAACCTCGGTGCCCGCAACGGTGCGGTGCTCAGTCAGGTCGCTGCCGCACAGAGCCTGCGGGTACTGGCGGTGGTGTTGTGCGTACCGGCGCTGTTCAAATACCTGTTGGGCGATGGCGTTGCGATCGCCCACAACGGTAGTGTCAGCTGGGGCTGGCTGGCGCTGATCTGCCCGCTGGGTATCGTCATGGCCTGCCTGTGGCAGCGCCTGAAGCAGCCCAATCCCTGGCTGTTCGGCCCGCTGCTGGTCGCGGCCGTCGCCAGTG
>JBOICD010000029.1:0-14850 GCA_050739855.1 Pseudomonas sp. | reverse complement strand
GCGCAAAGCCTATATCGGCCTGCAGGGCCTCCCAGAACTGCGGGTTTTCCTTGGGGTAGCCGTAGTCATGCGAGCTGATCAGGCGTTCGAAGTAGGGCGCAAGTTCCACCCGTTCCAGTTTCAATGACAGCGAGTCGCGGTGGGCGTTGGTGATCAGGATCACCCGCTTGCCGGCCTGCTTGATGGCCTGGAGAAAAGTGTCAGCATCCGGGCGCAAGGCGATCAAATGAGCGGTTTCCAGCTTCAGGTCGCGCACCGAAAGATTCAGCTCACGGCTCCAGAAATCCAGGCAGTACCAGTTCAGCGAGCCTGCGTGCTGCTCGAACAAGGGCTGCATTTCCAGCTCGGCCATCGCCCGGCTGATGCCGTGCAGGTCGGCATAGCGCTGGGGAAGGTGTTCGAGCCAGAAGTGGTTGTCGAAGTGCAGGTCCAGCAGGGTGCCGTCCATGTCCAGCAGTACGGTGTCGATGGTGGACCAGGCTAAAACGGGCATATGAAATTCTCGGACAGTCAGGGCAGCGGTGGCCGGGCAAGCCACGGTATAGTAACCCGTTCACGCCCAGGAGCCGCCCCATGCGCCAGAAACCCACCGTACTCTCCCGCGAAATTGTCGCCAGCAGCCGTCTGTTTCGGGTCGAAGCTGTGCAATTGCGGTTTGCCAATGGTAACGAGCGCACGTATGAGCGTCTGGTGGGGCGCGGCAACGGCTATGGTGCGGTGATGGTCGTGGCGATGCTCGATGCCGAGCACGCGGTGCTGGTGGAGGAATATTGCGGCGGTACCGACGAGTACGAGCTGTCCTTGCCCAAAGGCCTGATCGAGCCAGGCGAGGATGTGTTGGCGGCGGCGGACCGCGAGCTCAAGGAAGAGGCGGGCTTTGGCGCGCGTCAGCTCGAGCACCTGACCGAACTGTCGCTGTCGCCGGGCTACATGAGCCAGAAGATCCAGGTGGTACTGGCCACTGATCTGTACGAAGAACGCCTGGAAGGCGATGAGCCGGAGCCAATGCGCGTCGACAAGATCAACCTGCGCGAACTTTCTGCGCTGGCCCAGCACCCGCAGTTTTCCGAAGGCCGCGCGCTGGCGGCGCTGTACCTTGTGCGCGACCTGCTGACGCAACGTGGGGCGTTCAACGCATGAATGACCAGCAACTGATGCAACAGGTCGTAGAACTGGCACGGCAGGCGGGCAAGGCCATCCTGCCGTTTTGGCGCGCCAATGTCGCGGTAACGGCGAAAGTCGATGATTCGCCCGTCACTGCTGCTGACCTGGCCGCCCATGAAGTGATTGCCAAGGGGCTGCAAGCGTTGGCCCCGGAGATTCCGGTGCTGTCTGAAGAAGACTGCAATATCGCTTTGAGTGAGCGTCAGCAGTGGCAGCGCTGGTGGCTGGTCGACCCGCTCGACGGCACCAAGGAGTTCATCGCCGGCACGGAAGAGTTCACCGTCAATATCGCCCTGATCGAGCGGGGCCGCGTGGTCTTCGGCGTGGTGGCGATTCCTACCAATGGTCGCTGCTACTACGGCGGCCAGGGCATGGGTGCCTGGCTTGAAAAAGCACAGGGCGCAGTTGAAGCCATCAAGGTGCGCACCGCCCCGCCTGCGGGTGAACGCTTTACCGTGGTTGCCAGCCGTCGACACACCAGCCCTACGCAGGAAGCCCTGCTGGCCGGTTTGAGTACAGCGGTCGGTGAGCTTGAGCTTGCCAATATCGGCAGCTCGCTGAAGTTCTGTCTGTTGGCTGAAGGGGCTGCCGACTGCTATCCGCGTTTGGCGCCGACGTCCCAGTGGGACACTGCGGCCGCTCAAGGCGTGCTGGAGGGGGCTGGTGGAGAAGTGCTCGACCTCGATGGCCAGGCCTTTGCCTACCCGCCGCGCGAGTCGTTGCTCAACCCCTTTTTCCTCGCCTTGCCAGCCGCCGCGCCGTGGCGCGGCAAGCTGCTGCAACTGGCTTCAACGATGTAGCACGTACTGGCCGCTGAACTGCACGGCGGCCTCATCGCTACCCGCATTACTGACCCGGGTGTGCAGGTTCAGGCGCGCCCGGCCGCGACGCTGGTAAGTGGCAATGAAGCGTTCCCAGACTTTCTCTTCCGGTGCTGCGCAGACAGCGATAGCCGCACCTGTCACTGGCAGCGGATAGCTGATCTGTCCTTCCTGAATGACGATATGACCATCGTCGATGCCCGCCTCGCGCAGACGCAGGTGCAACCAGCCCCAACCGACCAGTACCGCAGCGCAGTACAGGCTGCCGCCGAACATGGTGCTCTTGTGATTGACGTTGGCGGCCAACGGTAATTGCAGGCGCAGTTGCTGGTGCTGCCAGTCGAGTACCTGCAAACCCATCTCGCGGGTCAGCGGAATGTCGCCGTGCAGCACAGATTCCAGGTAGCGGCTGTCGGTGGTCATGGGCGGTTGTCCTCCATCTCGTCAGGGCTGGTATTGCTGTCGGCGAAGCTCAGGCCATGCTTGCGCAGTTTGTCGTGCAAGGTCTTGCGTGGAATACCCAGCGCTTCGGCCAGGCTGCGCATGGAGCTGTGCGGCTGGGCCAGTTCGGCGGCGATCAGCGAACGTTCGAACTGCTCGACCTGGTCGCTGAGGTTGCCGCTGGTTGTAGTGAGCGGTTGTTCGTGGGCCTGCGCCGGGGCTTCGCCATCGAGCGCCAGTTCCAGCCCCAGGGCGAAGCGTTCGGCGGCATTCTGCAATTCACGTACGTTGCCTGGCCAGTTGTGACGCAACAACAGCGCGCGCTGTGCCGGCTGCAAGGTATGCGCTGGCAGGCCGTGGCGCTCGCTCGCGGCATCGGCGAAATGCTGGAACAACACCAGAATGTCATCGCCACGCTCTCGCAGCGGCGGAATGCGCAGCGGTGCAACGTTCAGCCGGTAGTACAGGTCGGCGCGGAAGCGGCCCTGATCGGCGGCCTGACGCAAGTCCTCCTTGGTGGCGGCGATGATGCGGATGTCCAGCGGGATCTGCTGGTTACCGCCCAGGCGTTCAACCACGCGTTCCTGCAGCAGACGCAGCAGTTTGACCTGTACGTCCAGGCTCATGCTCTCGATTTCGTCGAGGAACAGTGTGCCGCCGTTGGCAAATTCGAACTTGCCGATCCGGCGTTTCTGCGCACCGGTGAAAGCCCCCGGCTCGTGGCCGAACAGTTCGCTTTCGACCACCGACTCGGCCAGGGCGCCGGCGTTGATCGCTACGAACGGGCCGTCGCGACGGCTCGACAGGTCATGCAGGGCGCGGGCGACCACTTCCTTGCCGGCACCGGTCTCGCCGAGGATCAGCACGTCGGCGCGGGTCCCGGCGAGGGCGCCGATCTGCTCGCGCAGGCGCAGCATGGGGGTGGAGTGACCGACCAGGCGGGTACTCAGTTGCTGGCGGTCGCTCAGGGCCAGGCGCAGGCTGCGGTTGTCCAGCACCAGGCGGCGCAGGGCCAGGGCGCGGCGCACGCTGTCGAGCAGGGCGTCGCTGGCGAAGGGCTTTTCGAGAAAATCATAGGCGCCGGCACGCATGGCCTGTACCGCCAGCGGCACATCACCATGCCCGGTAATCAGCAACACCGGCAGCTCCGGGTCCTGGGCGTGCACCTGTTGCAACAGCTGCAGACCATCAATGCCGGGCATGCGGATATCGCTGACCAGCACGCCGGGCCAGTCCTGTTCAATGCGTCCGGCCAGGTTCTGGGCATCGCTCAGCGACAGGACGTTGAGACCGGCAAGATCCAGGGTCTGGCTCAGGGCCTGGCGCAGGTGCGGGTCGTCGTCGACCAGAATCACCTGTACGCGGCTGTCGATGAGCGGCTCGGTCGTCATGCCGATGGGTCCTCCGAAGTTTGCAGGTTGGCGCCGGGCTTGGCGATGCGCAGTTGCAGGGTAAGCAAGGCGCCACCTTCCGGGTGGTTGCCGAGCAGTAACTCGCCGCCCAGCGCACGCATCAAGGTATCGCAGATCGCCAGGCCCAGGCCAAGCCCCTGGGTGCGCGTCTTGGTGGTGAAAAACGGCTCGCGCGCACGGGCCAGCGCTTCGCTGGTAAAACCCGGGCCGTTGTCACGAATGTAAAGGTAGACGTTGCCTTCGCGCTGTTCGGCACTGAGTATGAGTTTACGCGGGTTGGCTTTTTCGGTAAGGGCATCGAGGGCGTTGGCCAGCAGGTTACCCAGTACCTGGCGCAGGCGGGTTTCACCGGCCTGCACCCACAGCGTAGCGTCCGGCAGGTCGCGCACCAGCTCCACCGCCATGGCCCGCCGACGCTTGGCCAGCAGGGCCAGGGCGTCATCCAGCGCGGGCTGCAGAGCCACGCTTTCCGGCGCATGGCGGTCGCGGCGGGCGAAGGCGCGCAGGTGGGCAATGATCGAAGCCATGCGTCCGGTCAGTTCGCTGATCAGCTTGAGGTTGCTGCGGGCGTCGTCGGTGCGCTGGTGATCGAGCAGGATCTCGGCATTTTCGGCATAGCTGCGAATCGCCGCCAAGGGCTGGTTGAGCTCGTGACTGATGCTTGCCGACATGGTTCCCAGCACCGAAAGCTTACCGGCCTGGACCAGTTCGTCCTGGGCGCGCACCAGTTCTTGCTGAGCTTGCTCGCGCTCCAGTACCTCGTCTTTCAGACGGCTGTTGAGCCCTTCAAGGTCGGCGGTGCGCTCAATCACGCGCTTTTCCAGTTCCTGGCGTGCATGCGCCTCGAAGTCGATGCGGTCTATGTAATGACGCCGGCGTTGCATCATCAGGCCCAGCAACAGCATCAGCACCAGCAGGGCGGCGGCGCCGATGGCGACCACGGTGTTCACCGAGCGGTCGATCAGGGTTCGCGGGGCGAGAATGCTGACCTGCCAGCCGGTTTCCTCAATGGCCTGGGTCTGGATCAACCAGGCCGCCTGGTTAAGGTTCAGTGGCTGCGGGGCCTGGGTCGGATAGGGCTGGATGGCGGCAATCGCCTCGCTTTCGGCAGCGGTCAGTGGCCGAGTGGCACGAAAGCGCCAGTCTGGGCGGGAAGTGAGGATCACCACGCCGTTATGGTCGGTCAGCAGCAACTGCTCGGGGGTTTTGCCCCACAGGGTTTCGGTGTGGTCCAGATCGACCTTGACCACCAGCGCGCCGATGATCTGCTCGCCATCGCGTACGGCCGCGGCGAAGAAATAGCCGCGCTTGGCCGAGGTCGTGCCCTGGCCGAAGAAGCGCCCCAGGCGTCCGGCAATCGCTTCGGTGTAGTACGGGCGGAAGGCAAAGTTGCGACCAACGAAGCTGTCGTGTTTGTCCCAGTTGGACGCCGCCAGGGTATTGCCCCGGGCGTCCATCAGGTACATGACTTCGGCGCCGGTCTGGGTGGCGATGTCCTTGAGTAGACGGTTGGCGTTGGTCAGGGTTTCCAGGCGCAGCGGATCGGCCAGCACCGCGCGCAGGGCGGGCAGGTCGCCAAGGATCTGCGGCAGGGTTTCGTAGCGATGCAGGGTGCCCAGCAGGTTGGCGACGTACAGGTCCAGGGTCTGGCGGTTCTGGCCGGCCAGTTCGCCTTGGTAATAGTGTTTGGCCAGGTGCTGCAAGGGCCAGAGCAAGGGCGCCAGGCACACCGCCAGCAATGCCAGGCTGCGCCATCGAGGGCGGCGGGGAAGAGGGGGAATCTTGGTCATGGTAACTGCGCCAGAATGATCTGGCGCATTATGCGCTACTTCAGGCAGTCGATCAGTGCTTGCTGCCAGTGCGGTTGGCTGACCTGCCACTCGCGTTGCAGGCGGCTGCAATCGAGGCGCGAGTTGAGCGGACGACGGGCCGGGGTAGGGTACTCGCTTGAAGAGATCGGTAGCAGCTCGGCGCAGGGCAGCCCCTGGGCCTTGAGTTGCTCGCCGATGGCCTGGGCAAAACCAAACCAGGAGGTTTCACCCTGAGCGGTCAGGTGGTAGGTGCCCCAGGCGCCAGCCTGGCCTGCCTGCCAGCGTTCGATCAGTGCGCGGGTGCTCAGCGCGATGGTCCCGGCCCAGGTCGGCGCGCCGATCTGGTCAGCGACGATGCGCAGTTCAGGCTTTTCCTGCAGCAGGCGCTGCATGGTCAGCAGGAAGTTACGCCCGTGGCGCGAATACACCCAACTGGTCCGCAGGATCAGGTGCTCGCCACCGACCACGGCAATGGCCTGTTCACCGGCCAGCTTGCTGCGCCCGTAGACCCCCAGCGGATTGGGCACATCGTCTTCGGTGTAAGGGCTGTCCTTGCTGCCGTCGAATACGTAGTCAGTGGAATAGTGAATCAGCGCAATCCCCAGCTTCGCGGCCTCCTCGGCGAAGATACCCGGTGCCCTGGCATTGATCGCAAACGCCAGCTCCGGCTCGTTTTCGGCCTGATCCACCGCAGTGTGAGCGGCGGCGTTGATGATCAGGTCAGGCTTGAGCGCCTGCACCCGCTCACGGATGCCTTCGGGGTGGGCCAGGTCGAGCTGATTACGCCCCAGGACGTGCAACCGGCCAAGGTCGCCCAGGTGCAGTTGCAGCTCCCGGGATACCTGGCCGTGCTGGCCGCTGATCAGGATATTCAGTCGGCGTGCGGTCATGGGAGCAGGTCCAGCTCTTTCAGCGATTTACCGGTCTGGTCTTTGGCGGACAACAGTGGCGCTTCATTCAGCTGCCAGTCAATGGCCAGGTCTGGATCATTCCAGCGAATGCAGCGTTCAGCTGCCGGGTTGTAGTAGTCGGTGGTTTTGTAGAGAAACTCGGCGCTGTCGCTCAACACGACGAAACCGTGAGCGAAACCTTCCGGTATCCAAAGCTGGCGGCGATTGTCGGCAGACAGCCTTACCCCGAGCCACTGCCCGAAGTGTGGGGAACTGCGGCGGACATCGACAGCGACATCCAGCACTTCACCGTGGATCACGCGAACCAGCTTGCCTTGGGTATTTTCCAGTTGATAGTGCAGCCCACGAAGTACGCCTTTCTGCGACCTGGAGTGGTTGTCCTGGACAAAGGTTGTGCAAACGCCGGTTTTTTCTTTGAACACCTCGGCGTTGAAACTCTCGTAGAAAAAACCGCGGCTATCACCGAATACTTTCGGTTCGAGGATCAGTACACCCGGCAGATCAGTAGTAATGACGTTCATTAATGTTCTTCAGCCAAGGCATAGAGGTATTGTCCATAGCCGGTCTTGCCGAATGTCTTGGCACGCTCCAGCAATTGTGAGCGATCGATCCAGCCTTGCTGGAACGCGATCTCTTCAAGGCAGGCAATCTTCAAGCCCTGCCGATGTTCGATGGTCTGCACGTACTGCGAGGCTTCCAGCAGGCTGTCGTGGGTACCGGTATCGAGCCAGGCGAAGCCGCGACCGAAACGCTCCACACGCAGATCGCCGCGTTGCAGGTAGGCGTTGTTGACGTCGGTGATTTCCAGCTCGCCGCGTGGCGACGGTTTCACGTTCTTGGCGATAGCCACCACATCGTTGTCGTAGAAGTACAGACCGGTCACCGCATAGGGAGACTTAGGCTTGGCGGGTTTCTCTTCGATCGATAGCGCCCGGCCATTCGGGTCGAAGTCGACAACACCGAAGCGCTCCGGATCCTTGACCAGATAGCCGAACACCGTGGCACCAGAAGGCTGCCTGATGGCGCGCAACAGTTGTTCGCTGAAACCCTGGCCGTGGAAGATGTTGTCGCCCAGGATCAGGCAGACCGAATCGTCGCCAATGAACGTTTCTCCAATCAGGAAAGCCTGGGCCAGACCGTCGGGAGAAGGCTGTTCGGCGTAACTCAGTTCGATACCGAACTGGCTGCCGTCGCCCAGCAGCTGCTTGTATTGGGGCAAGTCGTATGGGGTGGAAATCAGCAGGATTTCCCGAATACCGGCCAGCATCAGCACCGAGATCGGGTAGTAGATCATCGGCTTGTCATAGATCGGCAGCAGTTGCTTGGAAACACCCAGGGTGATGGGGTGCAGGCGGGTGCCGGAGCCTCCGGCCAGAACGATACCTTTGGTCATGCAATAAGATCCTTGAAGTCGCTGGCGCCCAGGCGTTGGCCTTGATAACTACCGTCTTGAACCCGCTGGCACCATTCCAGGTTGTCCAGGTACCACTGCACAGTCTTGCGCAGGCCGGTTCCGAATGTCTCTTCGGGGACCCACCCCAGTTCGTGCTCGATCTTGCTGGCGTCGATGGCGTAACGCTGGTCGTGGCCAGGGCGATCCTGAACGAAAGTGATCAGCTCGGCATAGCGGGCAACGCCTGCCGGATGCTGTGGCGCGAGCTCTTCGAGCAAGGCGCAGATGCCCCGGACCACATCGATGTTCTTCTGCTCGTTGTGCCCACCGATGTTATAGGTCTCACCGACCTTGCCTGCGGTTACCACCGCGAACAATGCACGGGCATGATCTTCGACGAACAACCAGTCGCGTACCTGCAGGCCATTGCCATAGACAGGCAAGGGCTTGCCGGCCAGCGCATTGAGAATCACCAGCGGAATCAGTTTTTCCGGGAAATGGAACGGCCCGTAATTGTTCGAGCAGTTGGTGATCAGTACGGGCAGGCCATAGGTGCGTTGCCAGGCGCGGACCAGATGGTCGGATGCCGCCTTGCTCGCAGAGTAGGGCGAGCTTGGCGCATAAGGCGTGGTTTCGGTGAACAGGTCATCGACGCCATGCAGGTCGCCATACACTTCGTCGGTGGAGATGTGATGGAAGCGGAACGCTGCACGCTCCTGCGCTGGCAGTGTCAGCCAGTAGGCGCGGGTCGCTTCCAGCAGGCTGTAGGTGCCGACGATGTTGGTTTGAATGAAGTCTGACGGCCCATCGATCGAGCGGTCGACGTGCGACTCTGCCGCCAGATGCATGATTGCATGGGGCTGAAACCGTTCAAGTACAGCGCTGACGGTTGCCTGATCAGCAATATCGGCGCGGACGAATTCATAGCGGGTATTGGTCGCGATGCTGGTTAGCGATTCCAGATTGCCGGCATAGGTCAGTTTGTCGAGGTTGAGGACCTCGTGCTCAGTGGCGCTGATCAGGTGGCGAATCAGGGCTGAGCCAATAAAACCGGCTCCGCCGGTGATGAGTATGCGCATATCCAGTGACCTTCGATGAATCTTATGATGATCTGCTCAAGCCTAGCTTGCGGGCAAACCGGTGCAAGGCAGTTACGACGCTACGGCAGGGTACTGCGGTACACCTCGTTGTTCATCGCTTTTTCCTCGCCGTACTTGCTTATCGGCAAAAGCGGTGGCGATATAAGCAACAAAAAAATGAGGTCTCACCATGCCGCTCAGTACCCTGCTCCACCGCTCCAGGCAGCCTTGTCCCGACGTCAGCGAGCAGCAAGCGCTGCGGGTATTGCAGGAGCATTATGGGCTCAGTGGCTCATTGCAACCTTTAGGGAGTCAGCAAGACCTGAACTTTCGTGTCGATAGCGCCCAGGGCCGTCATGTTCTGAAAATCTGCCACGCTGGTTATGCGGTTGCCGAGCTGGAGGCCCAGCACGCAGCGCTGAGCTACTTGCGCGAACGTGGGCTACCGGTGCCCGCAGTCATTGCAGCACATTCTGGCGAGCAACTGCTGGCGCTGGATCTGGACGGCCAGCCCCTGCGTGTACGCCTGCTCGACTATATCGAAGGGCAGTCGCTGACCCGCCTGAAGTACATGGCCCCGCAGCTGGTCGCTGAGCTGGGCAGGCTCTGCGCGCGCATCGACCAGGCGCTGGCCGGATTCACCCATCCAGGACTTGAGCGCACGCTGCAATGGGACCCACGCCATGCCCCGGCCCTTATCGCACATCTGTCGCCAGTACTCACCGACGGACCGCGCAAGGTGCAACTGCTAGCGGCCACAACCAAGGCCGGGCAGTGCTTGCAACCATTGATCGAACAATTGCCGATGCAGGCTGTGCATCTGGACATCACCGATGACAATGCCGTCTGGCAACGTGACGAGCAGCGGCACTGGCAGTTGCAAGGGGTCATCGATTTCGGTGACCTGCTGCACACCTGGCGAATTGCCGACCTGTCGGTAACCTGCGCGGCCTTGCTCCACCATGCCGAGGGCGATCCGCTGCGCATCCTGCCTGCCGTCCAGGCCTACCATGCGCTCAATCCGCTGAGCGAAGCCGAGCTCAAGGCCCTCTGGCCGCTGATCGTTGCACGCGCTGCGGTGCTGGTGCTCAGCAGTGAGCAGCAATTGAGCGTCGATCCGGGCAACCGCTACATTCGTGACAACCTGAGCCACGAATGGGAAATCTTCGACGTCGCCACCAGCGTACCGTTCGAGCTGATGGAAGCGGCGATTGTGCAGGTCGCCGGTTTCGATCTGCCCACATTGGCGCTGCAAGCCAGCCAGCTGCTGCCTGGCTTGCAGGCCGGCACCGTCACCCCTGTGGACCTGGGGGTATTGAGCAGTCACTTCCAGGCCGGCAACTGGGAACAGCCCGGTATCGACCAACAGCTGTTGCGCGAACAGGCCGGAACACAAGGTGCAGCCTGCTCGCTCTACGGTCAGTATCGTCTGTCGCACACCCATATCGACAACCCGCAAGAGCCGCGTACCTTTGCTTTGCACGTCGAGCTGCAGGTGGCGGCGACTACCGAGTTGCAGGCGCCTTGGGCGGGGGTCTGGCTACAAACGGCAGAGGGGCAGGGCTGCCTGAAAGGCGAGCAGTGCAGCCTCTGGTTGCGCGGGCTGGAGGATGCGCCTGACTCGGGGACGCAACTGAACCCAGGGCAGCGCCTGGGGCAGACTGACGGCGTGTTGCGGGTCCAGCTGTGCCGGGTCGCGGATCTGTATCCGCCGTCTTTCGTTGTACCGTCGCGGGCTGGGGCATGGCGGGCGCTGTGTCCGTCGCCGCAAGCATTGCTGGGGTTCGCCTGTGAGGCCGAGCCGCTGGTTGATGCGCAACAATTGCTGGAACGCCGCGACGCCAGCTTTGCCCGCTCGCAGAAGCACTATTACGAGCAGCCGCCGCATATCGAACGCGGCTGGCGCAATTACCTGATCGACATGCAGGGGCGCTCGTACCTGGACATGCTCAACAATGTCGCGGTACTCGGCCACGGTCATCCACGCATGGCCAGCGAAGCCGCGCGGCAGTGGTCGCTGGTCAACACCAACTCACGCTTCCATTACGCGGCCATCGCCGAGTTCTCCGAGCGTTTGCTGGAGCTGGCGCCTGATTCCATGGACCGGGTGTTCCTGGTCAACAGCGGTACTGAGGCCAACGACCTGGCGATACGCCTGGCGTGGGCCTACAGCGGTGGCCGCGACATGCTCAGTGTGCTGGAGGCCTATCACGGCTGGTCGGTGGCCACCGATGCGATTTCCACCTCGATTGCCGACAACCCGCAAGCCCTGAGCACCCGGCCTGACTGGGTGCATCCGGTCATTGCGCCGAACACTTACCGGGGCGCCTATCGCGGCGAAGACAGCAGTGCCGAGTATTTGCGCGATGTCGATGCCAAGCTGCAGGCCCTGGCTGCCGAGCAGCGTCAATTGGCCGGATTCATCTGTGAGCCGGTGTATGGCAACGCCGGCGGCATCTCCCTGCCAACGGGTTACCTGCAGCAGGCGTATGCCAAAGTCCGGGCCGCGGGTGGCGTATGCATCGCCGATGAAGTACAGGTCGGCTACGGGCGGCTGGGCGAGTATTTCTGGGGCTTCGAGCAGCAGGGGGTGGTGCCGGACATCATCACCATGGCCAAGGGCATGGGCAACGGCCAGCCGTTGGGGGCGGTGATCACCCGTCGGGAGATTGCCGAAGCGCTGGAGGCCGAGGGTTACTTCTTCTCCTCTGCTGGTGGCAGCCCGGTCAGTTGCCGGATCGGTATCGCGGTGCTCGATGTCATGAAGGAAGAGGGCTTGTGGGACAACGCCCGTGACGTTGGCAGGTATTTCAAGGCGCGCCTGCAGCAATTGGTCGATAAACATCCGTTGGCCGGTGCAGTGCATGGCTCGGGCTTCTACCTGGGTCTGGAGCTGATACGCGACCGCAGCACCCTGGAGCCGGCCAGCGCAGAAACCACCACCCTGTGCAATCGCCTGCGCGACCTGGGGATCTTCATGCAGCCCACCGGCGACTACCTGAACATCCTCAAGATCAAGCCGCCGATGTGCACGACCCGTGAAAGCGTGGACTTCTTCGTCGACAGCATCGACAAGGTCTTGTCCGAAGAGCTCTAGCGCGTGGGTTGACAGCCGGTTAAGCCGATTGTTATCGGTTTAACCGGCTTTTTTACGCCTGAATATTTTGACTTTTGGCTTTTAAAGTCGATATTTATCGGATATAAAGTCGAACATCACCCAGCAATCTGTCATTGGTCGTCTGCACGGTCAGCCGGCCCAGTCATCCTTCGAGGAGGTTTTCATGAGCCGCACCGTTACCGTCGCCGCCACCCAGATGGCGTGCTCCTGGGATCGCCAGGACAACCTGGCCACCGCCGAAAAGCTGGTCCGCGAAGCCGCTGCCAAGGGCGCGCAGATCATCCTGATCCAGGAACTGTTCGAAACCCCGTACTTCTGCCAGAAGCCGAACCCGGACTACCTGCAACTGGCTACCCCGGTTGCAACCAACGCTGCTATCGAGCATTTCCAGGCGCTGGCCAAAGAGCTGCAGGTGGTGCTGCCGATCAGTTTCTTCGAACTGGCCGGTCGCGCGCGTTTCAACAGCATCGCGATCATCGATGCCGACGGCAGCAACCTGGGCGTGTACCGCAAGACCCACATCCCGGATGGTCCTGGCTACCACGAAAAGTATTACTTCAACCCGGGCGACACCGGCTTCAAGGTCTGGCAGACCCGCTACGCCAAGATCGGCGTCGGTATCTGCTGGGACCAGTGGTTCCCGGAGTGCGCGCGCAGCATGGCGTTGCTCGGCGCCGAAGTACTGTTCTACCCGACCGCCATCGGCAGCGAGCCGCATGACAAGACCATCTCCTCGCGTGACCACTGGCAGCGTGTGCAGCAGGGCCATGCCGGTGCCAACCTGATGCCGCTGATCGCCAGCAACCGTATCGGCACCGAAGAACAGGACGGCTACGACATCACCTTCTACGGCTCGTCGTTCATCGCCAACCAGTTTGGTGAGAAAGTGCAGGAGCTCAACGAGACCGAAGAGGGCGTGCTGGTGCATACTTTCGACCTCGACAGACTGGAGCACATCCGCAGCGCCTGGGGCACGTTCCGTGACCGCCGTCCGAACCTGTACGGCCCGGTCAAGACCCTCGATGGCGCGCTGGAATCCTGATCATTCAATGACCTCGACGCGGGCCTCGATGCCTGCGTCGGACACTGCAAAGGTTTACTCATGAAGACCCTGACCAGCACCCCACGCGCCGACGGCTTCTACATGCCAGCCGAATGGGCGGCGCAAACCCAGGTATGGATGGTCTGGCCCGAGCGCCCGGACAACTGGCGCCTGGGCGGCAAACCGGTACAGGCCGCACACGTGACGCTGGCCAAGGCCATCGCCCGTTTCGAGCCGGTGACCGTGGCTGTTTCGGCCGCCCAGTACGACAACGCCCGTGCCCGTCTGGACGCGCCGAACATCCGTGTGGTGGAAATCAGCAACGACGACGCCTGGGTGCGTGACACCGGGCCGACCTTTGTCATCAACAACAGCGGCGAAGTGCGCGGCGTTGACTGGGGCTTCAATGCCTGGGGCGGCTTCGAGGGCGGGCTGTACGCGCCCTGGAACCGTGACGAGCAAGTGGCCAGCAAGGTCCTTGAGATGGAACGTTGCCAGCGTTACCACACCGAAGGTTTCGTGCTTGAGGGCGGTTCGATTCACGTCGATGGTGAAGGCACCCTGATCACCACCGAAGAATGCCTGCTCAACCACAACCGCAACCCGCACCTCAATCGTGAGCAGATCGAAGCGGTGCTGCGTGATCACCTGGCGGTGGACACCATCATCTGGCTGCCCGATGGCCTGTACAACGACGAGACCGATGGCCACGTCGACAACTTCTGTTGTTACGTGCGCCCAGGTGAAGTGTTACTGGCCTGGACAGATGATCCGCAAGACCCCAACTACGCGCGTTGCCATGCCGCACTCGACGTGCTGCAGAACAGTCGTGATGCCAAAGGACGCGCGTTTACGGTGCACAAAATGCCGATCCCGGGACCGCTGTTCGCCACTGAAGAAGAGTGTGCGGGTGTCGATCCGGTGGCCGGTAGTCAGGAGCGTAACCCGTCGGTTCGCCTGGCCGGATCCTACGTCAACTTCCTGATCGTCAACGGCGGCATCATTGCGCCGAGCTTCGACGACCCGGCAGATGCCGAGGCTAGAGCGATTCTGGCGCGGGTGTTCCCGGAGCATGAAGTGGTCATGATCCCGGGCCGCGAGATGCTTTTGGGTGGCGGCAATATCCACTGCCTGACCCAGCAGCAACCGGCACCGTTCAGGGGCTGAATTCAAGCAAAACGAAAACCCGTCCTCGGACGGGTTTTTTTATGGGCGGGCGACAATCGGCGAGCGCACTGGCACATCTCTTGTATTTGTTTTGCATTGTATTTCAAGCAGATAGGGCAGCGTCGTTCTGTCACAAAGTTTGAGTAGTTTGCCGCTCACGGCCCAGGGAGTATGTGTCGAAATGAATGCAGTAAGTGAGCCGGCTTCGCCCTCATCAGCAGTGAATCACGAGGCCCTTCAGCAGGTGGCCCAGTGGTTGAAAGACAATGGAGCAATCCGCGGCAGTAAGCCCGATCAGCGCCGCTCGTTGCTGGCGCGTTATCCGGCGGGGCTGATCACCGAAGCAGAGCTTGAAGCGCTGCTGGGTGTCTGGCACGGCTGAGTGGTATCTGCCAAGAACAAGCCCGATTTCTGAAGCGTAATGCTGTTCACTTAGGTAGGAGCGAGCTTGCCTCGCGATGCGATTTGCCTGACAAAACGCAATCGCGGGG
>JBOICD010000028.1:0-14900 GCA_050739855.1 Pseudomonas sp. | reverse complement strand
TAGAGTTGCTTGCAACTCGTAGCTCGCAATGCCCCGTAGCGACACCGTAGCGAGGGCACCTGAAGCGCAGCGTAGGGCCCCTGGTGGGGCAAGAATTTTGCTCACTTTTTTTCGACTGAAAAAGTAAGCCGCCGTAAAGGCGGAAAGGTGACTCAGCGTCACCTTGGCATCTGGATATGCCTACAAATTCGAGGGCCTCATCGCGGGGCAAGCCCGCTCCCACCGATGGTCTGGGCATCAAGTCTACGTTAAGACAGTTGCTCCCACTGGCAGTCAACCAGCCCGGGCAAACCGATAGGTCGTCACCCCGCACAACACCAACCCCGCCAACGCCAGCGATCCCCCGACCAGCCCGATATTGCCCAACCCCATGTGCACACTGACCAGGCTACCGATCAACGCCCCCGCCCCGATACCAATGTTATAAATCCCGGAAAACATCGCCATCGCCACATCCGTCGCATCGGATGCCAGGATCAACACCTTCGACTGCAGCGCCAGACTGAAACACATGATCGAAATCCCCCAGAACACACTCAGGGTACCGAGCCAGGCAAAGTCACCCGACAACGGCAGCAGCAACAACAGACAGGCCGCCAGCATCGCAATGGCAGCCAGCAAAAAGCCACTGGGAAAACGCTCACTGTAACGACTGAACAGCACCGACCCGAACACCCCGGCCCCGCCAAACAGCAACAGCAACACCGTCGTCAGCTCGCCACCAATCTGCGCGACATTCAAAGCAAACGGCTCGATATAACTGTACGCGGTAAACTGCGCGGCAATCACCAACGCCACCAACACATACACCGTCATCAGCGCCGGGCGCTTGAACAACACCGGCACACTGCGCAACGACCCTGAATTCTGACTGGGCAACAGCGGCAGCGACTTGACCAGACAGATCAGGGTCGCCAACGCCACCCCGGCAATCGCCAGAAACGTGATACGCCAACCCAGCGCTTCGCCCACCACCCGCCCCAGCGGAATGCCCATCACCATCGCCAGCGTCGTACCGGTCGCCAACAGCCCCAGCGCCTTGGCCTGCTGTCCTGGCGGCGCCACCCGTACCGCCAGGGAGGCAGTAATTGCCCAGAACACCGCATGCGCCAAGGCAATCCCGATCCGGCTGAACAACAGCATGGCGAAACTCTGCGCCATCCAGGACAGCAAATGGCTGACGATAAACAACACAAAGACAATGATCAGCAACTTGCGCCGCTCGACATTGCGCGTCAGCAGCATCATCGGCAGCGACGCCAGGGCTACCACCCAGGCATAGATCGTCAGCATCAGGCCGACCTGGGCAGTGGACATTTCGAAGCTGCTGCCAATGTCACTGAGCAAGGCCACCGGCACAAACTCGGTGGTGTTGAAGATAAAAGCCGCCAGGGCCAGGGCAATCACACTGAGCCAGCTGCCGGCTCGCGCATCCACGGGGGTATTCATCGGTGGGGGTGTTACTCCAGATCGATTGCAGACGCCAGGCGCAAAATCGCGCCCAGCCTGAAGCACCCATGCCCATCGGGCCTGAGTGGAAGCGTGTGCGCTGAGGAATTGGTTATAAGTATGCGGAGTATCGCTTGCTGCCAAGGATAGTACGTCAGGCCCTGGCCAGTCACAACCGCGCCGCTGACTATTGGCCAGGCGCACGAGGGCAGATTTCACCGGCGCTGCTACACTGAATTCGCCGAAAGGAGGATTGCACCATGTCCGAAAAAGACATCACCACGCTGCTGACCCTGATCGACCACCGGCAAGCCACGCTGGCCTCGGCCTGCAAGGAAATTGCCGACTGGATCGACCGTCAGGGCGACGTACCGGTCGCCGGCCGCATCCGCGCCAGCCTCAAGGCGGTGGAAGCCGACGAAGCACTGGTCAAGAAAACCCTGACATCGCTGAAGGTTGATCGCCCGCTGCCCCGCTTCCGCTGATCAGCGGCTGCAGGCGCGAACGGGCTGGCGAGACACTCGCGAAGTCACCCGCTCTGACATAAGCTCAATCAGGCTTCATGGCTGTGCTGCCGTGTGTTCCCACAATCACGAGGACTCGTCATGCGTAACCTTCTGCTTGTTGCACTGCTCGTCTCCAGCCCACTGGCGCTGGCCCAAACCGAATTGTTCCACTGCCGACAAGACCCAGTGGCAGGATCCGGACAACTTCCAGCAAGAGTTGAAAAATCAGGGCTACGAGATCAAGAAGTTCAAGGTCACCGATGGCAATTGCTACGAAATCTATGGCATGGACAAGGAAGGACGCAAAGTCGAGATCTATTTCGATCCGGTCACCGGTAAGAAGGTGAAAGAAGAGGTCGACTAAGGTGAGCGACGCCACCCTGCGCCTCTGGGACCCTTTGGTGCGGTTCTGTCACTGGTCGTTGGTGCTGGCCTTTGTCGGCGGTTATTTCTTCACCGAAGAAGGCGAAGGCCCGCACCGCTGGCTGGGCTACTACGCCGTGGCCATTGTGCTGATCCGCACTGTTTGGGGTTTTGTCGGCACGCCAGCGGCGCGCTGGAAAGACTTCTGGCCGACTCCGGCGCGGCTGAAGAGGCACCTGCGGGCCCTGTTCGCAGGCGAGGACTACCACCGCTTGGGGCATTCCCCGCTGGGTGCGCTGGTCATGATGCTGATGCTGGCGCTGATGCTCGGCCTGGGCGTGAGCGGCTTCCTGATGGAGGAAGTGGATTATTTCTGGGGCGAAGATTTGCCGCGGGATATCCATGAGTACATGGCCAACACCTTGCTGGCGCTGGTCTGTGTACATATCGCCGCGGCCGTATTCGAAAGCCTGCGCCTCAAGGAAAACCTGCCGTTGTCGATGATCACCGGCAGGCGACGCAAACCCTGACCACCCTATTACGGCTAGGCGGTGGGAGCGGGCTTGCCCCGCGATTGCGGCTTTTCAGTCACATTGCATCGCGGGGCAAGCCCGCTCCCACAGACCGGCCTCAGAAGCGGTAGTTGGTGCTCAACTCCAGGGTGCGAGGCGCGCCCGGCGTGATCAGGTCAACAGAACCATGGGCCGAGGCGTAGTAGTCGCGGTCAAACACGTTGCGCAGGCGTAGCGCCGCGTCCCACTTCGGCTGGTTGTACAGCAAGGCTGCGTCCACCGTGGTGTAAGACGGCATGACCACCACGTTATCCAGGGCGGTGTAGCGCTCGTCCACATAGTTGGCGCCCATGCCCACCCGCCAGGTCTCGGTCAGGGAGCGCACCAGCCACAGGTTGGCGCTGGTACGCGGGGTCAGGGTCGGGGTCTGGCCTTCGTTGGCCACGCCATTGGTGAAGTTGTTGGACTTGGTGATTTCTGCATCCAGGAAGGCAAAGCCACCGTACACCTGCCATTTGTCCGTCAACTGGCCACTGACCGTCGCCTCGAAACCGTCGGTGCGCTGCTCACCCGACAGCACCAGAGTGCCCGGATTGGCCGGATCGCTGGTTTTCATGTTGGTGCGTTCCAGGCGGAACAACGCTGCGGTCACCGCCAGGCGGCTGTCGAGCAGATCCCACTTGGCACCGACTTCATAGTTGGTGGTTTCCTCTGGCTCCAGGCCCTGGTTGGGGCCACTCAAGGCGAACACTTCGGAAGACGGCTGGTAGGAACGGCTCACCGACACGTAGTAGGACTGAACCTGATCCGGCTGGAATACCAGGCCGACGCGTGGGCTCCAGGTGGTGTCGGTGCGTGACAGCTTGGTGCCGCGGAAATCATCGTCATACTCCTGGTCGAAGACGTCATAGCGCACCCCGACCAGGGCTTTCCACTGTGGTGCCAGCTCGATCAAATCCTGCACGTAGAAACCGGCGGTGTCCTGGGTGGTGGTGCCCTTGTCGGCCAGCTTGCCCTTGAACGGCACATCCACCAGACCATCACTAAATACCGGTACCCGGGCCACGTTGTTCTGGCGGAACACTGACTGGTCCTTGACTTGACGGCCCAATTCCACGCCGTACAGCAGGTTGTGGTTCATCCCGGCCAACTGCGCCTGGTGCTTGAGTTCGGTCTGGTTGAACCAGCCATCTTCGGTGCGCTGCACATTGCCGCGGTTCAACTTGACCAGCAGTTCGCCATTGCTGGCGGTAACAAAACGCTTGGGACCGGTGTCGGCCAGGGTGTTGTTGCGATCCAGATCGTAGTGGTAGTAACGGCTGGTGTTACTCAGGGTGAAGTCGTCGTTCAGACGATAATCAACACCCGCTGTAAAGGAAAAGACTTCGCTACGGACGTAGTCATCGTCGGGGTCGGCAGCGCCGAAACGTTTGTCGCGGTCGACATCCACCGGGCGATCGCCCAGGGCCGGGATACCGAAATCGATCAGGCGCTTGTCATACAGGTAAGTGGCGCCCACGGTCAGGTCGAGGTCGTCGGACAGCTTGAAGAAAGCGGTCGGCGCGATGGCCTTGCGATCGATGTAGCCGTCATCGCGGAAGGTGTCGCTGTCTTCGAGGGCCCCGGTAATCCGGAACGCTTTGTCGCCCTGCTGTTGGTCGGCCCAACCGGCATCGAACTGGGTGCGGCGCTTACCTTCGCTGTCGAAGCTCACCCCGACTTCCTGCACCGGGCTGAAGTTGGGCTTCTTGCTCACGCTGTTGATCAGGCCACCGGACGATCCACGCCCGTAAAGCACCGCCGCCGGGCCCTTGATCACCTCCACCCGCTCGACGTTGGAAAGGTCCCGGTAGTACAGCGCATCGTCACGCAGGCCATCGACATACATGTCGCCAATGGCACTGAAACCACGAATGGTGACCTGGTCGCGCTGGCCGTCGCCGTTGGACAGACCGATGCCGGGCACGTTCTTGAGCACGTCTTCCATCGACTGCGCGCCCTGATCCTTGATCACACTTTGCGGCACGACGTTGACCGTCTGTGGAATGTCGCGCAGCGGTGCGTCGATTCTCAGTGCGCTTTTACTCTCACTGGCCTTGTAGCTCTGCTCTTCGTAACTGCTGTTGACCGAGGTCGCCGGAATGGCCAGGGTTTCGGCCTGCAGCGCTGGAGCAACCAGCACGCTCAGCACAGAAAGGGAAGCCGGGCGAATACGCGAAAGTGCCACCATGTGTTCCTTTTTTGTAAAGATTGTAAAGAAGGGCGTAAATGGTAACGATTAGTAAATGAGAAGAGAATACTAATGCGACGCAATATTTTATGGCACGCACAAAAAAACCAGGCTGCCGTCCTTGACAGCAGCCTGGTTTTGGTAGGTCAGTCAGCGCACGATCAATGCATATGCTCGTGACCGTGCATGGCTTCGGCATTCAGGGCACGTACTGGCGCCTTGACTTCGAGGGTCTGCTTGTGGCCCTTGGCGTCTTCAATCACCAGGGTCAGGGGCACCTGCTCGCCTTCCTTGATCTGCTGCTTGAGCTTCATCAACATCACGTGATAACCGTTGGGGTCGAGGCTGACCGCCTTGCCGGCGGGCAAATCGACGCTGTGCACCTGCTTCATGCCCATGACATCGTTGTCCATGGTCATCTGGTGTACCTGGACGATTTCGGCCACCGGCGACTGCACATCCACCAGCTTGCTGTCGCTGCTGGCGGTGAGGGTCATGAAAGCACCGGTCGATTGCTGGTGCGGCACAGTGGCACGAGCCCAGGCATCGCTGACGCTGGTATCGGCCATGGCCGGCAACGCCAGGCCGATCAGGGCCAGAGCGGCCAGGGTGCGTTTGAACGGTTGGGCTGTATAGCGCATCAACATACCTCCATGACCGTGAGCAGATCTTCCGTACACTCTTTGGCGGTCAGTGAATGGGACAACCCCAGGCGCAACTGGCCACGGGAATCGAAGACGTAACTGGTCGAAGTGTGCGAGATGGTGTAGGTATCGCCGCTGGGCACCTTCTCGTAGAACACACCGAATTCCTTGGCGGCCGCGGCTGTCTCTTCGAGAGTGCCGGACAGCGCTACGAAGGACGGATCGAAGGCCTTGACGTAGGCATCGAGCACCTCGGGGGTGTCGCGTTCAGGGTCGAGGCTGATGAACACCACCTGCAGGAAACCGCCATCGCGGCCCATCAGCTTCTTGATCTGCGCCGCGCGCGCCAGCGTGGTCGGGCACACCGCCGGGCATTGGGTGAAGCCGAAGAACACCATCGGCATCGAGCCCCAGAAGCTGGACAGCGTGCGTGGGTTGCCCTGGGTATCCTGGAGTTTGAAGGAACGGCCGAGGATCTTGTTGCTCATGTCCTTGCCGTATTTGAAGTCGAGCGCACCACCGGAGCGGGGGTCGCAACCTGCCAGAACACCAAGGCTCAGCAGGCTGATCCCGGCCATGACCTGGCGCCGGGTCAGTAAATCAGTCATGTAACCATCCTTTCGGGAAGGTGTTGCGCCTCGCGCACGAGGCCTGTCGAGAAAGCGCGACATTTTGTCATGGGGGTCTGCCAAGGTTCCAGCGTCTATCGCCCCGTACGTCTGTATCCCTTTATTTTCGGGGTGCGGCCCGTTGTCGCAGATTGTGACAAGAACCTGAAACCGACGCATGCGTCCACGGCTGAGCGCGCATGGCCTGACAGCCCACTTCATCTCCATTACCATATCGGCCTTCGGGCACAGCCCCTTCTGCGCCCAACCGATTAAGCCCATGCCATGCCTTTCGAACTTAGCGTAGATCTGACCACCCTCGCCATTCTCGCCGCCGTTGCCTTTGTTGCCGGATTCATCGATGCCATCGCCGGTGGCGGTGGCTTGTTGACCACCCCCGCCCTGCTCACCGCCGGCATGCCGCCACATCTGGTACTGGGCACCAACAAACTCAGCTCGACCTTCGGCTCGGCCACCGCCGGCTTCACCTATTACCGGCGCAAACTGTTCCACCCGGAGCAGTGGCGCCACGCACTGGGCGGCACCTTTGTCGGCGCCCTGATCGGCGCGGTGGTCGCGCACTACCTGCCAGCTGAGTGGCTGAACAAGATGCTGCCGGTGATCGTCTTTCTCTGCGGGGTCTACCTGCTGTTCGGTGGCACGCCCAAGGCGCCACTGGATGCCGATGTGCCGGTGAAGAAGAAATGGCAGTTGCCCCAGGGCCTGACCCTGGGCTTCTATGATGGTGTGGCCGGGCCTGGTACCGGTGCGTTCTGGACCGTCAGCACCCTGCTGCTCTACCCCATCGACCTGGTCAAGGCCAGTGGTGTGGCGCGCAGCATGAACTTCGTCAGCAACGCTGCGGCCTTGTCGGTGTTCATCTTTTCCGGGCAGGTCGACTGGCTGGTCGGGTTGTCGATGGGGTCGGCACTGATGGTCGGCGCCTTTTTTGGCGCGCGTACCGCCATCAGTGGCGGCAGCAAGTTCATCCGCCCGGTGTTCATCACCGTGGTCCTGGCCCTGACCGTGCGCCTAGCGTGGCAGCACTGGTTCGGCCAGGCCTAAGCGCCGCGCCACGTAGAGATCGATCAGGTACCGGGCAATCGAGCGCCCCGCCGGCAACGGCGGCAGCGCATCGACCCGGAACCACTGCGCATCCTCGATCTCGTCCGCCTGCATGACAATCTCACCCCCGGCGTACTCGGCATGAAAACCGAGCATCATCGAATGCGGGAACGGCCAGCACTGGCTACCGACGTACTGGATGTTCTGCACCTCGATCGCCACCTCTTCGCGCACCTCGCGCACCAGGCAGTCCTCGGCCGACTCGCCGGGCTCGGCAAAACCCGCCAGGGTGCTGTAGACCCCGGTGACAAAGCGCGGTGAGCGGGCCAGAAGAATTTCGTCGCCGCGGGTGATGAGCACAATCATGCTCGGCGAAATACGCGGGTAGCTGCGCAGGTCACAGGGCTGGCAGTACATCGCCCGTTCCAGGTGGATCTGGGTCATGGCCTGGCCGCAGTTGCCGCAAAACCGGTGCTCGCGGGCCCAGGTGGCGATCTGCGCCGCATAGCCGAGAATCTTGTAGGTTTCGAAGTCGCCTTCGAGCATGAACTGGCGCAACCCGCGCCAACTGCAGCCGGCCACCGCTTGCGGCTGCCGGAGTTCGAGCAGGTACACCGGCTGACCATCAAAATGGCCGATACCGTGCTCGAACAACACGTCCAGTCCCTGACGCTTGAGCCAGTCGCGCGGGAACAGCGCGCCGTTGCCATCAACCAGGAAACCCTCGCTGCAGCGCGCGACCGCCCAGCCGCCTGCGAGGTTTGTGTCCAGTACCGCGGTGGTCCAACGCACAGCCATGTTCCGGTTCCTTGCGCGGGCCCGCCGCTGCAATCAGTCGGCGAACTCGGGTTTCTGTTTGCTCATGTGGGCGGCAACGGCCACCCGCAGATCGGTGGATTGCAACATGGCGGCGTTCCAGGTGGCAATGTACTCCAGGCCATCGTCGATTCGGTGATCGCGCATATAGCTGAGCATTTCTTTGGTACCGGCCACGGCAATGGGGGATTTTCCCGCAATTTCAGCGGCAATGGCAAAGACTCCTTCGAGCAATGCCTCATGGTCATCGTAGACCCGATTGACCAGACCGATGCGCTGCGCCTCTTCAGCCTCGACATTACGCCCGGTATAAGCCAGTTCACGCATGATGCCGTCGCTGATGATGCGTGGCAGGCGCTGCAGCGTACCGACGTCGGCCGCCATGCCCATGTCGATTTCCTTGATCGAGAACTGTGCATCCTTGCTGCAGTAGCGCATGTCGCAGGCCGAAACCAAGTCGATGGCGCCACCGATGCAGTAGCCCTGGATCGCTGCCAGTACCGGCTTGCGGCAGTTGTCGACGGCATTGAAGGAGGCCTGCATACGCAGGATGGTGCGCCGCAGCAGACGCGCATTGCGGCCGACATCCTTGCCCAGTTCGTTAGCCACCGAAGCCAGCAGCATCAGGTCGATACCGGCGGAGAAGTGTTTACCCGCGCCGCTGATGACCACCGCGCGTACCGCATCAGTGTCATCGATCCATTTGAAGATCTCGACGATTTCGCTCCAGAACGGCGCGTTCATCGCGTTGTACTTTTCCGGGCGGTTGATCTGCACGTGGGCGATGTTGTCGTTGAGTTCGACCTTGAATGCCTGGTACTCAGTCACAGTGCTCTCCTTGAAGGCGGCGAGGGTAATCGCAGGACTATATCAAGGCACCCGCATGGCCGAAGGCCGCGCTTGTGCCAAATCCGGGACTTTTACCTTGATCTGAAGGCCTGTATCCGGCACCTTGCGCTCCTGTTGAATTATTAGGATACATTTTCATGTCCCGCTCCCTGGCCGGCGCCCTGGCCCATAACTTCCTCGGGCAATCGCCCCGCTGGTACAAGGCCACCCTGTGCCTGTTCCTGCTGCTCAACCCGTTGCTGCTGATCACCCTCGGGCCGGTGGTCAGCGGTTGGGTGCTGGTGATTGAGTTCATCTTTACCCTGGGCATGGCGCTCAAGTGCTACCCGTTGATGCCGGGCGGCTTGCTGGTGGTCGAGGCCCTGGTGCTGGGCATGACTACACCCCAGGCGCTGTATGACGAGCTGCAGCACAATTTCCCGGTGATCCTGCTGCTGATGTTCATGGTTGCCGGGATCTATTTCATGAAGGATCTGCTGCTGTTCGTCTTCTCGCGGATGCTCCTTGGCGTGCGCTCCAAGGCGTTGCTGGCCTTGCTGTTCTGCTTTCTGTCGGCCTTTCTCTCGGCATTTCTCGATGCCCTGACCGTTACCGCGGTGATCATCAGTGCCGCGGTGGGTTTCTACTCGGTGTACCACCGGGTCGCCTCGGGCACCAACCCGCGGGAAGAGTCGAACCTGGACAGCGATCACGACATCGCCCAACTGCAACGCGACGACCTGCATCAGTTTCGCGCCTTCCTGCGCAGCCTGCTGATGCATGGCGCCGTCGGCACCGCGCTGGGTGGTGTCTGCACCCTGGTGGGCGAACCTCAGAATCTGTTGATTGGCCATGAAATGGGCTGGCACTTCGGCGACTTTTTTCTCAAGGTTGCCCCGGTGTCCCTGCCAGTGCTCGCCGCCGGCCTGGTGACCTGTGTGCTGCTGGAGAAACTGCGCTGGTTCGGCTATGGCACCCTGCTGCCCGACAACGTGCGTCAGGTGCTGGCCGCCTATGCCGCCGAAGACGATGCCCAGCGCACCTCGCAGCAACGTGCTGCGCTGCTGGTACAAGGCCTGGCCGCACTGATCCTGATTGTCGGCCTGGGCCTGCACATTGCCGAGGTGGGCCTGATCGGCTTGCTGGTGATCGTGCTGATCACCGCCTTCACTGGCATCACCGACGAGCACCGCCTGGGCCGCGCCTTCCAGGATGCCATGCCGTTTACCGCGCTGCTGGTGGTGTTCTTTGCGGTGGTCGCGGTGATTCATGACCAGCAATTGTTCACCCCGCTGATCCAGTGGGTGCTGGCGCTGCCGGCTGATCAGCAACCGGGCATGCTGTTCATTGCCAATGGCTTGCTCTCGGCCATCAGCGACAACGTCTTCGTCGCCACCATTTACATCACCGAGGTCAAACAGGCGTTCCTCAATGGTCATATGAGCCGCGAGCACTTTGAAACCCTGGCCGTGGCGATCAACACCGGCACCAACCTGCCGAGTGTGGCGACCCCCAATGGCCAGGCAGCTTTCCTGTTTCTGCTGACTTCGGCGGTTGCGCCGCTGATTCGCCTGTCATACGGGCGGATGGTATGGATGGCCTTGCCTTACACCGTGGTGATGGGCGGGTTGGGTTGGTGGGCGGTGACTTACTGGTTATAGCGGCCTTATCGCGGGGCAAGCCCGCTCCCACAGGATGAACTGCCCCCAAGAAGTTGGACACCCATTGGGGTGCAGTTCAGGACCCGGTGGGAGCGGGCTTGCCCCGCGATGCTTTTCACACTCATCCAATCGGATGCCACACCCGCCGATCCCGGGCCAGCAACTCGTCAGCCGCCGCCGGACCGTCCTCACCGGCGGCATAGGGCTGAACCTCCCCACCCTCCTTCCACGCATCGAGAAACGGCTGCACCGCTCGCCAGCCGTTCTCGATGTTGTCGGCGCGCTGAAACAGTGTCTGATCCCCGGTCAGGCAGTCATAGATCAGGGTCTCGTAGCCCGTCGAAGGCTGCATCTTGAAGAAGTCCTTGTAGGCAAAACCCAGTTCGATGTTCTCCATCGCCAACGCCGGCCCCGGCCGCTTGGCCTGCAGGTCGAACCACATACCTTCGTTTGGCTGGATCTGGATACGCAGGTAGTTGGGCTGCAACCGCTCGACCTCGGTATCGCGAAACTGCGCATACGGCGCCGGCTTGAAGCAGATGGCGATCTCCGTGTCGCGCACGCTCATGCGTTTGCCGGTACGCAGATAGAACGGCACACCGACCCAGCGCCAATTGTCGATCATGACCTTCAACGCCACATAGGTTTCGGTCTGGCTGTCTGGTTCGACCCGCGGCTCTTCGCGGTAGCCAGGCAACTGTTTGCGCCCTTGCTTGCCAGCGGTGTACTGACCACGCACCGAATTCTTCAGCGCCATGGTCTTCGACCAGGGGCGGATGGCGCCGATTACTTTGGCTTTCTCGCTGCGCACCGGGTCGGCACCGAACGCCGCCGGCGGTTCCATCGCGACCATGGCCAGCAGCTGGAACAGATGGTTGGGCACCATGTCGCGCAGGGCGCCGGTGCTGTCATAGAACGCGCCGCGGCTTTCCACGCCGACGGTCTCGGCAGCGGTGATCTGTACGTGATCGATGTAATGGTTGTTCCAGAACGCTTCGAAAATGCCGTTGGAGAAGCGACTGACGAGGATGTTCTGCACCGTCTCCTTGCCCAGGTAGTGATCGATACGGTAGATCTGTTTTTCGCTCATGACCTTGAGCAGGCAGGCGTTGAGCGCCTCGGCGCTGGCCAGATCCGAACCGAAGGGTTTTTCCACCACCACCCGGCGAAAGCCTTCGCTTTCATCAAGCAGCCCGGCTGCGCCCAGGCGCTGGACGACTTCGCTGAAAAAGCGTGGCGAGGTGGCGAGGTAAAACACCGCGTTGGCGCTGGGGTTCTTCTCGATGCGCCGGGCAATGGCCTGATAGGTGGCGTCGTCGAGGAAGTCGCCGGTCTGGTAACCGATGCGCTTGGCCAGGCGGCTCCAGTGCTTTTCATCCAGGCAGTTGGCGCCCTGGCTGGCGTTGTCGCGCTCACGCATGAAGGCTTCCAGGCGTGCGGCGAACTCGGCGTCGCTGGCGGCATTGTGGTCCACCCCGACGATACGCAGGTTTTTATCCAGCAGCCCGTCGCGGCTCAAGTTGTAAAGGGCCGGCATCAACAGGCGCTTGACCAGATCGCCATTGGCGCCGAACAGAAACAGGGTGCAAGGTGGCGCAGCGTCGATCGGTGTATTGCTCATTCGGCTTTCTTCTCGATGTGACCACCAAAGCCAAAGCGCATGGCCGAGAGCATCCGGTCGGCATAGGTACCCTGTTGCTGGCGTGAGCGAAAGCGGGCGAACAAGGCGCTGGACAGCACCGGTACGGGAACGGCCTGCTCCACTGCGGCATCGATGGTCCAGCGCCCTTCACCACTGTCGGCCACCGAGCCGCTGTAGCCACTGAGCTGCGGGTCGGCGACCAGTGCATCAGCGGTCAGGTCCAGCAGCCACGAGGTGACCACGCTGCCACGCCGCCAGACCTCGGCGATCTCGGCGACATCCAGATCAAAGCGCTGCTCGGCCGGCAAGGCATCGCTGCTTTTGCTCTTGAGAATGTCGAAGCCTTCGGCATAGGCCTGCATCAAGCCATACTCGATGCCGTTATGGATCATCTTCACATAATGCCCGGCACCGGCAGGGCCGGCATGAATGTAGCCCTGCTCGGCACGTCCGGCCGGACCGTGGCGACCGCGGGTACGGGGGATATTGCCGACACCGGGGGCCAGGGTGGCGAACAGTGGATCGAGGCGTTCGACAACGGCTTTCTCGCCACCGATCATCATGCAGTAGCCGCGTTCCAGGCCCCAGACACCGCCCGAGGTGCCGACATCAATGTAGTGCAACTGACGTTGGCCCAAGTCCGCGGCGCGGCGGATGTCATCCTTGTAGAAGGTGTTGCCGCCATCGATGATCACATCGTCGGCGTCGAGCATGTCTGCCAGCTGAGCGATGGTCTGCTCGGTCGGCTCGCCGGCTGGCAGCATCACCCAGACCGCTCGCGGCTTCTTCAGCTTGGCCACCAGCGCACCAAGGTCGTGCGCGCCATTGGCGCCCTCTTCCTCCAGTGTTTTCACGGCACTGTGGTCGCGGTCATGCACCACCGTACTATGGCCGCCGCGCATCAAGCGTCTTGCAATATTGCCGCCCATGCGGCCAAGCCCCACGATTCCCAGTTGCATGTGCCGATGCTCCCATGGCTGATGAAAACTGACCGTTCAGGCCTTCAAGGTTAGTCCAGCCTGCGCCTGCCTGGTTCATCGACGAGCGGCAAGGCAGCGCGAAACAAAAAAGTTCCAAACACGGTAAAAAGAATTCAGAATCGCGCCCGACCGAGCGGCTACGCTTGTAACAACGACCAGCCCTTCGCGAGGTATGCAATGGCCACCCTTCTACCGAAAATGCCGCCCCAGACCCTCTACGTGACGGTTCACCGGGATGAATTGCGCCGCTTGCGCGAAGAACGCGACCGCCTCCAGCAGCAAGTGGCGCAGTTGAGCCAGCAATTGCAGCAGGCCCAGGCGGGCAATCCAGCCACACTCGCTTGAGCCAACCCTAAGGCTGTCTGGCGCGCTTTGCTGGCAAACGGCGAGGCGCCTGTGCCTGCGCGGTTTGCTCAACGTCCATTGTCACCCCACCGCTATCAGCCAAGTGCCTCCCCGTAAGCGCCGAGGCCGTCCGGCAAAAATGCCCAGCGTTCTGCTGCCAGAAAGTAAAGTGACCAGTGGGTCACATTTTCACAATATCTCTCCTACACTCAGTATTCGGCCACGAGATTGTCCGGAAAATACGACAGAAAAAAGTCGAACTTTCTGAAATCGCAGTAGGTCAGCAAGTTATGAGGCCTACGTTTCTGGACATCCGGGCGAGGCCCAAACACCCCATTTCGCGTCACCACGCCGTCGGCTGGATCGCCGCCTCGCGTAGCGTTTGCGCGCATGGTTTACAGGCAGGGATCGCAAGGTTGCTTCACCCACAGAGAGACGCCTTTAGCAGACACACAATAACGGGTGACCACACCCGCCACATAGGGACGGAGAGAAGTATGATCAGTGCCGCTGTCGAACCTCATGTAGAGCATTTCACCCCGGACAACCGTGCACCTGTGAGCACGGACTTCAACACGACAGCCAAGGCACCCGGCGCCGATTCCCGGCACAATCCGAACAAGCGCAAAGTCTTGTTCGTCACTTCGGAAATCGCCGACCTGGTCAAGACCGGCGGCCTGGGCGACGTGTCCGCCGCCCTGCCGCGAGCGATGCGCCATCTGCATGATGTACGCGTGTTGATCCCCGGTTACCCGCAGGTACTGGAAAGCGAAAACCCCATTCACCTGGTCGGTGAGCTGGGCGGTCATGCGGCATTGCCGCCGTGCAAGATCGGACGCATGGACCTGGCCGACGGCCTGGTCATCTATGTGCTGATCTGCCCGGAGCTGTATCAGCGTGAAGGCACTCCCTATGGTGCCAACAACGGCCGCGACTGGCCGGACAATCACATCCGCTTCGCCCGCCTGGGCCTGGCGGCCGCCGAGATCGCCGCAGGTGAAGGCATGGTTCACTGGAAGCCCGACCTGGTCCATGCCCATGACTGGCCCGCAGGCCTGGCCCCGGCCTACATGCACTGGCGCGGCCTGCAAACCCCTACCCTGTTCACCATTCACAACCTGGCTTATCAAGGTGTGGTCAGCCGTGCCTGCTGCCCGGAACTGGCGATTCCCGTCCATGCCCTGCAGCAGGAAGGCATGGAGTTCTACGGCAAGCTGTCGTTCCTCAAAGCCGGCCTTGCCTATTCCAGCC
>JBOICD010000027.1:0-14943 GCA_050739855.1 Pseudomonas sp. | reverse complement strand
GGCCGATAAACTGCGCAATACAGGAGATTCCCCATGCGAGCCTTGATCGTTCTAGCCCTGGCGACCAGTGTCGTCGGCTGCACCCGTTGGTCGATGGACCATCATCTGAACAATGCCTACCGCGCTTATGATCGCGGCGACTGTGAGAAGGTCATGCTCGAGCTGTCGCAGGTCGACCGGACCAGCCGTGCACGGCCATTCATCCATCCCGAAGTGTCGATGCTGCGCGGTCAGTGTCTGGAGCGTCAGAAGCTCTACGTCGATGCCGCGCAGACCTATCAGTACCTGGTTGAGCGCTACCCGCAGAACGAATACGCCTATCGCGCCCGCGCCCGCCTGCAGACCCTGGAGCAACTGGGTCACTACCGCAGCGGCGGGACGGCCATTGCCCGCCCGGCCACCACCACCCCTTGGCGTTAATACTAAAGTGTTCGGGTCTGATTGTGACGCGAGGGTCAGGCTGCGCTAATCTTGTTGCTGAGACATACGTAATTCAGCAGCACTAGCGCGGCCCTGCTCAAGGGTCTCCGACAGCGATTCCGATCATGTTCGACGAGCGCCGCATCGAGCGTCATCAGCTCCCTTACTTCCTCAAAGTCTTCAACCGCCATACCGATCAGCCGATCGGCTACCTGGGTAACGTGTCCGAAGACGGCCTGATGCTGATCAGCCAGCTGCCGATGCTGGTCGGCCCGGATTTCGAGTTGCAGTTGAAAGTCGTCGGCCGCAGTGGCGGCATGCACCTGATCAACCTGACCGCCAGTTGCCTGTGGTGTCATGAAGATCAGACGCCGGGGCACTACGACTCCGGGTTCATGCTGTTGCAGGCGCCGCAGGAATACGCGCAACTGGTGCGCGCCCTGCGCAACTATTTCAGCTTCCATCCGCTGGAGGCCTCGGTCTGAGGCTGGTCGTAGCGTACGAGTAGCCCTAGACTCTGGTCGATCTTATGTTCAGGACGACCCCGTGAGCACCAGCATTTTCTGGCACGACTATGAAACCACCGGCATTAATCCGCGCAATGACCGGCCCTTGCAGGTAGCAGGCGTGCGCACCGATCTCGAGCTCAACGAGATCGAAGCACCGATCAATTTCTACTGCCAACCCAGTGATGACATCCTGCCGCACCCGGCGGCTTGCCTGGTCACCGGCATCACCCCGGCGCAGCTGGCCAGCAAGGGCCTGCTTGAAGCCGAGTTCATGACCCGTGTGCACGCCGAACTCGCCCGCCCGGGCACCTGTGGTGCCGGCTACAACAGCCTGCGCTTTGACGATGAAGTCACCCGCTACAGCCTGTATCGCAATTTCTTCGATCCGTATGCCCGGGAGTGGCAAGGTGGCAACAGTCGCTGGGATCTGATCGACGTGGTGCGCGCCGCGTATGCACTGCGTCCGGATGGCATTGTCTGGCCGCAGCAGGAGGGGCGTGTCAGCTTGCGCCTGGAACTGCTGACGGCGGCCAATGGTATCGATCATGGCCAGGCCCATGAGGCACTCAGTGATGTACGGGCCACTATTGCGCTTGCACGATTGATTCGAGAGAAACAGCCGAAGCTGTATGACTGGTTGTTTCAATTACGTAATAAACACAAAGTGCTGGATCAAATCCGTTTGCTGCAGCCCTTGGTACATATTTCCGGACGCTTCTCGGCGGCGCGCAATTATCTGGGCGTAGTCCTGCCACTTGCCTGGCACCCGCGTAACCGTAATGCCTTGATTGTCTGTGACTTGGGCATGGATCCCCAACCGTTGCTGCAAGAGGAAGGCGAGTCGTTACGCCAGCGTTTATACACGCGGCGCGAAGACATGCCTGAAGGGCAATTACCTGTTCCCTTGAAGTTGGTGCATATCAATCGTTGCCCGGTGGTTGCTCCGCTCAATGTATTGCGTGTGCAGGATCAGCAACGCCTGGGGCTGGATATGTCCTTGTTGCAAGCGCGGGCATCAAGCCTGATAGCCGCTCAGGCGAGCTGGCAGGATAAATTACACAACCTCTACGGCGAGGAAGAGTTTGCCGCTTGCGAAGATCCGGAGCAGCAATTGTATGACGGCTTTATCGGTGATCGTGACAGGCGCCTGTGCGAGCAAGTACGCAGTGTCGAGCCTCGGCAATTGGGGCAGGGGCACTGGATGTTTGACGATGAACGTTTACCTGAATTGCTGTTTCGCTATCGCGCCCGTAATTTCATCGAAACCTTGAATGAGCAAGAGCTGCAGCGCTGGCAGCTGTTCTGTCAGCAGCGTCTTAGCGATCCACAAATGGGGGCGCCGAATACCGTTGGGGATTTCGAGCAGGCGCTGCAGGACTGTTGGCCCCGGGCCGACGCCGCCCAGCGGGAATTGCTCGGGCAGTGGCAAGCACATGTCCAGGCGTTGAAGTTGCAGTTGGGATTATAAGCGGCGCTAAACGCGGGGCGAAAAAAAACGCCAGCAAGCTGGCGTTTTTTCATCAGTGCAAACGCGTTGCAGTGACTGGCAATTAACCCAGCAGGGTTGCCCAGCCTTCAACCACATCGCCACCCCACTTGGCTTTCCACTCTTTCAGGGTTTTGTGGTTGCCGCCTTTGGTTTCGATGACTTCACCGTTGTGCGGGTTCTTGTATTGCTTGACCTTGCGCGCGCGCTTGGTGCCGGTGGTTTTAACAGCACCGCGTGGGGTTTTGCTCGATTTTGCTTCAGGGTCGAGCAGTGCAATGATATCGCGCAGCGACTTCTGATATTCACCCATCAGGTTGCGCAGTTTACCTTCGAACTCCAGCTCTTTCTTCAGCTTGTCGTCATTCGACAGGTTGGCCAGGCGAGCCTGCAATTCTTTGATGGCTTCTTCGGTGGCGCGGTATTCGTTAATCAGGGACATTGGGTGATCCTTGGAAATGGGGGGAATCAGGTAGACAGTGGGGCAATAATAGTCAGAGCTTACTGCCAAGTAAACATTAAACTTGGCAATAAATGCGGGCGTGGTTAAATCGAGTCGATGAATTTTATTAAAAATATTTTACAAACTAAGACTGGCAGAAAGCGTTAATTGGGCGCCACGCCGTGTGCCGCGTAGCGTTGTCCTGTTCACAGGTACTGCAGGTCTGGGTGACAGGATGCGTGCATTGCCTACTGCAGTTTTGCCGGGCACTCGTTAGAATAAGCGCCTTTGCGAAGTATCTGGAGTCCCTTTCATGCGCACCTACCGGCTGGTGATTGCTTGCCCCGACCGCGTTGGCATCGTCGCCAAAGTCAGTAATTTCCTGGCGTCCTATAACGGCTGGATCAACGAAGCGAGCCATCATTCCGATGAGCAGAGCGGTTGGTTCTTCATGCGTCACGAAATCCGCGCAGACACCCTGCCATTTGGTATTGAGGCTTTTCGCGAAGCGTTCGCACCGATTGCTGAAGAATTTTCCATGGTCTGGCGTATTACCGACACCGACCAGAAAAAACGCGTCGTGCTGATGGCCAGCCGTGAGTCCCACTGCCTGGCTGACCTGTTGCACCGCTGGCACGCCAAGGAACTCGATTGCGATATTCCCTGCGTGATTTCCAACCACAACGATCTGCGCAGCATGGTCGAGTGGCATGGCATTCCGTTCTTCCATGTACCGGTCGATCCGCAGGACAAGCAACCGGCGTTTGCCGAAGTTTCGCGCCTGGTCAAGGAACACGGTGCCGATGTCGTGGTGCTGGCGCGTTACATGCAGATCCTGCCACCGCAGCTGTGCCAGGAATATGCCCAGCAGGTGATCAACATTCACCACAGCTTCCTGCCTTCGTTCGTCGGTGCCAAGCCTTATCACCAGGCCTCGTTGCGCGGTGTGAAGCTGATCGGTGCGACCTGCCACTATGTAACCGAAGAACTGGACGCCGGCCCGATCATCGAGCAGGACGTGGTGCGGGTCAGCCACAGTGACAGTATCGAAGACATGGTTCGATTCGGCCGTGACGTCGAGAAAATGGTGCTGGCGCGTGGCTTGCGCTATCACCTGGAAGACCGTGTGCTGGTTCATGGCAACAAAACGGTGGTCTTCAACTAATCCGCGTAAGGAGGTTGCAGCATGGCCGATCCCTTCGACAGGGCAACCTCCAAAGCCCCGCAGATCCTCGGTGAGGGCTGCTTGAGCCGTTACGACCCAGAGGCGCTGGACAGCGAGGATGGCACCGATTTTCCCGGTGCGGCCGAACTCTGGGAGCAGTCGCAAGCCCCTAATGCCGACTAGCCAGCCAGGCAGATTTGGTCAGGGGCGTGCGGCCCTGGCGCAGCAGCTGATGCAAGGTTTGCATCCAGTAGCGACGGGATAAACCATGGCGCATGTCCACCGGATGCAAGCCCAGGCGTATCACCGGCGCTTGTTGCAGGCGGGCGCTATGCAGGTCGCAGACGATCCTCGACAGGCCCCTGCGCCAGGGATTACCGGCACTCCAGACCAGGCCGGGGGCGGCAACCGAAGTGAAATCCGGCAGGCGATAGAAGTGTTGCGGATCGCTGGTGTACTGCAAGGGCAGGGTACTCAATGCCTGACGCGTGCCTTCGCTCATCAACCAGGCCGGGGCGACGAAGCCTGCCAGTGGCCATCCGAAACGCTGAAACAGTGCCATGCCTGCCTCCAGGCGCTCCAGGGCGGTGGCTTGGTCAAGGTGGTAGAACTCGCCTTCGCAGGTATAGATACGGCGCATGAAGTAGTCCTGCGCCGAGCGTGGCGGCGGGTTGTCATCGACATGGTAAAAACCGTGCAATACCAACTCGTCGCCACGCTGCAGGCGCCGGTCAAGCATCTGCCGAAAACCACTCGCCAGTGCCAGTGGATGGCGTTTGTGGAAATTCGGCACCACCAGCCAGGTCATGGGAATGTCGCCCAAGGCATCCACTGCCTCGACGAACGGCTGGTAGTCCGGCCAAGTGTGCGGAGCGACGTCATGCAGCACCAGCAGCAGGCTTCGCCCGGCGGATTGGCTGATGGTGTGATCAGCCATGAGCGCGTACCGGCAGCTCATGGCCGAGCACTGCCCGGTAGTGGGCCAGCAGGCCATTGACCACGCTGTCCCAGGCGTAGTGTTGTTCAACGTGCCTGCGCGCCTGCAAACCGAGCTTCACGGTACCTTCTTCGAACACTTCACGCACAGCCCTGGCCATGGCCTGGCCGTCATTGGGCGGGCACAGGCGGCCAAAGCGCTGGTCGAGGATTTCCTCGAAAGCACCTGCGGCGACGGCAACGACCGGGATCGCACTGGCCATGGCTTCAAGAATGACCAGGCCAAAGGTCTCCTGATCACCCGCGTGCACCAGAGCGTCAGCGCTGGCCAGCAGGCGGGCGACTTCGTGGGCCGGGCAGAAGTGGTCAATTACCGTGACATTGGCCGGCACGTTGGAGGGCATGTGCGAGCCAACCAGCAACAGGTGATAGTGCCTGCCCAGGCGTTGCATGCAGTCGAGCAGGACCGGCAGGTTTTTCTCTCGCGAGCCACGACCGGCAAACACCAGCAGGTGAGTGTTGTCGGCGATGTGCAATTGCCGGCGCAACGCCGGGTCACGGTGTTGCGGATGAAAGGTACTCAGATCGACGCCAAGACGCTGAACATGCACATTGCCGATACCCAGACGGCGCAGTTTGTTGGCCATCACCAGGCTTGGCGCCAGGACCCGGTCGAAATTGCCGTACAACCTGCTGACATAGGCCTCGACATTGGGGGTGAACCAGTTGCCCATGCGATTGCTGACCAGCAACGGCAGGTCGGAGTGATAGAAACCGATGACCGGTACATCGAGCTGGCGGCGTGCATCCAGGGCTGCCCAGGCGGTCAGGTAAGGGTCGCCGACCTCGATCAGGTCCGGTTGCAGGTCCTCCAGCACATTGCGCCAGGGCGCCAGGCGTAACGGGAAGCGATAGCCATTGCCGAACGGCAGGGCCGGTGCCGGCACCTGGTAGATGCCGTTGGCGTGTTGGCGGCTGGCGCCGGGGATCAACAGACTGTGGCGGACACCGGGGGTGTGTCCCAGGCGGCGATGTTTGGCATCAAGATAGGTACGCACGCCGCCGCTGGCGGGGGCGTAGAACATGGTGATGTCAGCGATGTGCACGATCAGCATCCCTCCGAGATCGTCTTCAGAGCGTGTCATCTGGCGTTGGCTTGCACCGGATGACACGCCCTAAGGTTGACCTTCTATAAAGGATAGTTTGTTCGATCGCGTTGCGGGGGGAGGGACAGCGGCGTGTGCCGCTGCCCGCTGACAGTCAGATGCGGAAGCTGCCGACCAGCTGTTTCAGGCGGCTGGCCTGTTGTTCCAGGTCGGCGCAGGCGCGCAGGGTCGATTGCAGGTTTTCGACGCCTTCCTGGTTGAGCATGTTGATCTCGTTGATGTCCATGTTGATCGAGTCAACCACGGCGGTCTGCTCCTCGGTAGCGGTGGCTACTGACTGGTTCATGCCGTCGATCTCACCGATGCGCAGGGTCACGCTGCCCAGGCGCTCGCCGGCCTGGTTGGCGATCTCGACGCTGTCCTGGCTGTGGCGCTGGCTCTGGCCCATGGTGTCGACCGACTCGCGGGCGCCGACCTGCAGCTCCTCGATCATGTTCTGCACCTGCTGTGCCGACTCCTGGGTGCGGTGAGCAAGGTTGCGCACTTCATCGGCGACCACCGCGAAACCGCGCCCGGCTTCACCGGCGCGGGCGGCCTCGATCGCGGCGTTGAGCGCCAGCAGGTTGGTCTGCTGCGAGATGCTGGTGATCACTTCGAGGATCTGGCCGATGTTTACGGTCTTGCTGTTGAGCGTCTCGATATGCGAACTGGAGGTGCAGATCAGGTCCGACAGACGGTTCATCGCGGCAATGCTGCGATCGACCACTTGCTGGCCTTCTTCGGCCAGATGGCGTGCCGAGCTTGCCTGCTGCGAGGCCTGGGCGGCGTTATGGGCGATTTCCTGGGCGGCGGCGCCGAGCTGGTTGATGGCGGCCGCGACGCTGTTGGTGCGGTTGGACTGCTCGTCGGAGTTGACCATCGACGAATTGGACGCGCTCACCACCCGCAATGCCACTTCGTTGACCTGCTCGGTGGCCGAAGACACCTCGCGGATCGAGGTATGAATACGTTCGACGAAACGGTTGAACGCGGTGCCGAGGATGCCGAATTCGTCCTGGCTGTGCAGGGTCAGGCGCTTGGTCAGGTCACCTTCGCCTTCGGCGATGTCTTCCATGGCCCGGGTCATGGTGTGCAGCGGCTGCAGTAGAACGCGGATCAACAGGCCGAGCAGGGCGATGATGATCACCACCGCAACCAGGGTGGCGATCACGGCCGAGGTGCGGAACTTGCTGAGCATCGAGAAAGCTTTGTCCTTGTCAACGGACAGGCCGATGTACCAGTTGGCCGAAGGCAGGCCCTTGACCGGGGCGAAGGTCAGCAGGCGGGTCTGACCGTCGACCTGGACTTCACTCAGGTCTTTGCTCAGACGGGGGGTATTGTGTGGGTACAGGTCCGACAGCGACTTCATCACCAGGTTTTTGTCCGGGTGCACCAGGATCTTGCCTTGGTCGTTGACCAGGAAGGCATAGCCCATGCCGCCGAAGTTCAGTGAGTTGATGATCTCGGTCAGGCCGTCCAGCGCCAGGTCGCCGCCGACCACGCCGATATTGCGCGCGGCGGTGGCCACCACCGAAATCACCATTTTGCCGGTGCTGACGTCAATATAGGGTTCGGTCAGGATCGGGCCGTTGGCGGCCATCCCGTCTTTGTACCAGGGCCGCACGCGCGGGTCATAACCGTCAGGCATCTTGGTTTGCGGGCGAATGGTGAAACCACCGTTGACGTCACCCAGGTAAATAGTCAGGAAACTCGAGACCAGGGCTTGTTGCCCCAGCAAGGTGCCGACGTTTTCGGCGGCGGGAAACGCGGCAATGTTCTGTGCGACGTTTTGCACCAACAAGATGCGTCCATCAAACAGGTTTTTAATATTGGTTGATGTGGTATCGCCCATCTCGGCGAGATAACGTTCCAGATCTTCACGAATCGCATTGCGCTGCAGGAAATCGTTGTACAAAGTGAACAACGTGAAGGCGATCATGACGATCAGAGAAGCGGCCAGAAGGATCTTGTGGCTGAATCGGAGGTTTTTGTTCATAACGTGTCGGTCCGCTAAGGTTTTGTTATCCGGGTCGTTCGCACAAAGAACAGTTTGAAAGCAGTGCAGGTCCCCTTTCCTTGTCGGGCTTTTCCTGTCTTTCTGGTGGTCTATCGCTAATGAGATATCGGCCGATTCGAGCCAAAGCTTAAACAGAGGGTGGAAAAACATGCCTGACTCTTCACAGTTCATTCTCGGTGCCGATCCGGCCGGGCAACCGGTCGTCCAGGCCATGCGCCTGGCCAACCGTCACGGCCTGGTTGCCGGTGCTACCGGTACCGGCAAGACCGTAACCCTGCAGCACATGGCTGAGGCGTTCAGCGATGCCGGGGTGGCAGTATTCGCTGCCGACGTCAAAGGCGATCTGTGCGGTCTGGGTGCGGTGGGCAACCCTCAGGGCAAAGTCGCCGAACGCATCGCCGGGATGCCCTGGCTCGAGCATCGGGCGCAGGCTTATCCAGTCAGTTTGTGGGATATACATGGGCAATCCGGTCATCCCTTGCGCACCACCCTCAGTGAAATGGGGCCGTTGTTGCTGGGCAACCTGCTGGAGCTGACCGACAGTCAGCAGGCTGCGCTGTATGCCGCGTTCAAAGTGGCCGATCGCGAAGGCCTGTTGCTGCTCGATATCAAGGACCTCAAGGCGCTGCTGGCGCACCTCAAAGACAACCCGCAACTGCTCGGTGAAGACAGTGCGCTGATGACCACCGGCTCCAGCCAGGCCCTGCTACGGCGCCTGGCCACCCTGGAACAGCAGGGCGCCGAGGCGTTGTTCGGTGAGCCGGCGTTGCAGCTGGAAGATCTGCTGCGTGCGGATGCCGATGGTCGCGGGCGAATCCATCTGCTGGATGCCAGCCGTCTGGTACACGAGGCACCCAAGGTCTATGCGACCTTCCTGTTGTGGTTACTGGCTGAGCTGTTCGAGCAGTTGCCCGAGCGCGGCGATGCTGACAAACCCTTGCTGGCACTGTTCTTCGATGAAGCGCACCTGTTGTTCAACGGCACGCCGAAGGCATTGCAGGATCGTCTGGAGCAGGTTGTCCGGTTGATTCGTTCCAAGGGCGTCGGGGTGTATTTCGTCACCCAGTCGCCGGGCGACCTGCCGGATGATGTCCTGGCGCAACTGGGCTTGCGTATCCAGCACGGCCTGCGTGCCTTCACTGCCAAAGAGCAGAAGTCGTTGAAGGCAGTGGCCGATGGTTTCCGCCCCAACCCTGACATTGACACCCTGAGCGTGCTGACCGAGCTTGGCATCGGTGAAGCGTTGGTCGGTACCCTGCAGGACAAGGGCACGCCGGGCATGGTTCAGCGGGTGTTGATCGCACCGCCGCAGTCACGCATCGGGCCGTTGAGCGACGCTGAGCGCGCCGCCCTGATTGCCGCCTCACCGTTGGCCGGGCGCTACGACAAACCAGTGGATCGTGAGTCGGCCTATGAAATGCTTAACGCCCGCAAAGGCGGGGGCGCGCAGCCCGAACAGGCGCCCGCAGCTGCCGAGCCAAGCTTTGCTGACCAGGCTGGCGAATTCCTCCAGAGCGCTGCCGGGCAGGCGATCAAGTCAGCGGTGCGTCAGGCGGCCAACCAGTTCGGGCGTCAGTTGGTGCGCGGCTTGATGGGCTCGTTGCTCGGGGGTAGCAAGCGCCGCTAGCCGGATATATGCACACCTTGTGGGAGCGGGCTTGCCCCGCGATTGCAATGTCGCTGACAGTCCGCAATCGCGGGGCAAGTCGGGTCGCCGCAGCGCCGCTCCCACAGCAGCTACAAAAAAGGCGCCCTAAGGCGCCTTTTTCAATGCAGCACGGATCAACCGATGAACTGGGTCGCCAACCAGAACAACCCGGCCGACAGGCCCACGGTTGCCGGCAGGGTCAGGACCCAGGCCAGCAGGATGGTCTTGACGGTGCCGCCTTGCAGGCCGCTCTTGTTCGCCACCATGGTACCGGCCACACCCGACGACAGTACGTGGGTGGTCGATACCGGCAGGCTGAAGATGTTGGCCATGCCGATGGCGCAGGCTGCGGTGATCTGAGCCGACATGCCCTGGGCATAGGTCATGCCCTGCTTGCCGATTTTCTCACCGATGGTCAGAACCACACGCTTCCAGCCCACCATGGTACCCAGGCCCAATGCCAGGGCAACCGCGAGGATCACCCAGAACGGTGCGTACTCGGTGGTGGCGGTCAGGTCTTTGCGCAGTTTGTTCAGGTCGGCCTTCTCGCGGGCCTGCAGGCCTGGCAGCTTGCCGACTTTCTTCGCGGTGTCGTCCAGGCAAAGCAGGTAACGACGCACTTCAACGCGTTTTTCCGGCGTCAGCGAGCGATACTCGGTTACGCCCTTGAGCGAGTCGAGCAAGGCATTGATGGTCGGTTCGGTCTGCTGCGGGTTGCAACTGAACTGCTCTGGCAAGTCGCCATTTCTGGCTTTGCCCAGGGCCAGGAATTCACCCAGGGTCGCTTCGTTGCGCTGGTAGAACTGGCTCAGGTGCAGGGTGGCGTCGCGGGTCCGCTCGATCTGGTAGGTGGTGCTGTTCAGGTCGAGTACGAACTGCGCCGGGACGATACCGATCAACACCAGCATGATCAGGCCGATACCTTTCTGGCCATCGTTGGAGCCGTGCACGAAGCTCACGCCCATGGCCGACATCACCAGTACCAGGCGGTTCCAGAACGGCGGGTGCTTCTTGTCGTCGAGCTTGCGACGCTGTTCAGGCGTCTTGTGCATCTTCGACAGCGGGCGCCACCATTTCAGGCCCAGCAGCACCAGCGCAGCGACGGCAAAGCCAGCCATGGGCGAGAGCACCAGGGACATGCCGATATCGATTGCCTTCTGCCAGTTGACCCCTTCACCCAGCGGGATGTCGCTGATCAGGGCGTTGGCCAGGCCAACGCCGAGGATCGAACCGATCAGGGTGTGGGAGCTGGAAGCCGGAATACCGAAGTACCAGGTGCCCAGGTTCCAGGCAATGGCGGCGGCCAGCAAGGAGAAGACCATGGCCAATCCATGACCGGTGTTCACATTGATCAGCAGCTCCACCGGCAACAGGTGAACGATGGCATAAGCCACGCCGACACCGCCGAGCAACACACCAAGGAAGTTGAACACCCCGGAGAAGAACACCGCCAGGTGCGGGGGCATGGCTTTGGTATAAATGACTGTAGCAACCGCGTTAGCGGTGTCATGAAAGCCATTGATGAACTCGAAGGCGAGTACGAAGGTCAAAGCGAGCAACAGGCTCACCAGTACCCAGGCATCAAGTCCGCTGAATAAATCGATCATGAAGGTTTTCTGACCCGGTCATAAGGGGGCGCGATTATGCCAGAAATCCCTGTTAATCGATGCACCTGCCGCTGACCGGTCCTGGCCGCCGAGGCGCTTTCCCAGGGTGGCATGTGTCGGGAATGATTAAGCAAATATCGGCTAAAATCGGTAAAAATCGAGAAAACATAAGGGTTTACAGCAGTTTGAAGTCCGCATTAAAAATTCAAACGGTTGTATGAAATTTGTGAGAAACCGTTACGACATGGGCTGGGGGCTGTAACGATCAGCCCCCGGACTTTTCTCAAGTACCCGTTATCCGGCCGCCAAAGGCTGGCGCCACGGACAAAGCCTAGGGCTCATCGGTTTTGAGGTCTTTCTCGATTTTTTGCAGCTCTTGGGCAAATGCCTGATCAAGAATGCTTGCCCGTTTGCGCCAGGGCTTACGCTCCGGGTCGGGCTGGGCGGCGTAGGTGGTGACTTCCCCGCCGTAAACTTCCTTGTAACGTTGCTCCTGACGCTCAAGTTCCGCGCGCAGTTCGTCTTTCGTCACAGTGCTACCTGTTGGTTTGAATAAACTCTGGCGTTAACGCGTGAGGCTGCGCAACAGCGCAACATGCACGTGGCTACGCTGCCAGAGCGTAATGACTGTCGCAGCAACAGTAGATTCTGATTGGGCAAGTCGATACGAACAACAGGGTGTTCAATCTTGTGTCACTTGCTTCAGACCCGCTCCCTACGACGTCTGGCAAGTGCGGATTGGATCCGGCAAAGGCCTGCTGGGTAGCGGGAACGGAACTTGATTATAGCAAGCAAGTTTCATCAGCGTACCACTCTGTTGTTTCTCTAATGACAACAAAGATGGGCTTTTGTTACCGGCTTGTTAAGTTCGCCTGGCGTTTCGCTTAAGCGCCCGCTTGAGACGGAAAGTTCTTCAGCAATTGGCAACTGTTGTTGATCAGGCAAGGAGGGAGAAAAAACGGCCTCGCTTCGTGGGCAAGGCCGTGCCTGGGACTTCTACGGTGGGTACCTGACCAGTCTCTCCAAGAAGCCACATGGTGGCGGTAGAAAGGTATAAGCAATTGAGGGTAGCGGTCAATTGCGATTATCGGTCGTTGGTTCGATAATCGCCCCAGTGACCGTGTTGTCGAGGTGAGCCATGACAGAAGAAACAACGCCCAAAGGGCCCGGGTTGAATGATCAGGTGCGCAGTTCGTTTGCGTCGCTGGCACCGCCCATCGTCGCGTCACCGGCCAGGCGTATCCAGGCCTTCACCGGTGATCCTGACTTCATGACCTCGCTGGCCCGCGGCCTGGCGGTGGTCCAGGCGTTCCAGGAGCGCAAGCGTCACCTGACCATCGCGCAGATCAGCCACCGCACAGAAATTCCCCGGGCTGCGGTGCGCCGTTGCCTGCATACCCTGATCAAGCTGGGTTACGCCACCACCGACGGGCGGACCTATTCACTGTTGCCCAAGGTCCTGACGCTGGGGCACGCCTACCTGTCATCCACGCCATTGGCAGTGTCAGCCCAGCCATACCTGGACCGCATGAGCGATCAGTTGCACGAGGCCTGCAACATGGCCACCCTCGAAGGCGACGACATCCTTTATATAGCCCGCTCGGCCACGGTGCAGCGCCTGATTTCGGTGGACCTCTCGGTCGGTGGCCGGTTACCGGCCTATTGCACTTCCATGGGGCGGATCCTGCTGGCGGCGCTGGACGACGCGACCCTGCACGAATACCTGGAGCATGCCGACCTGCAGGCCAAGACCAGTCGCACCATTCACGACCCGGTGGCGTTGCTCGAATGCCTGCAACAGGTTCGCCAGCAGGGCTGGTGTGTGGTCGATCAGGAGCTGGAGCAGGGCCTGCGTTCGATTGCCGTGCCGGTCTATGATGCTTCCGGCCAGGTGCTGGCAGCGCTGAACGTCAGTACCCATGCCGGTCGGGTCAGCCGCACCGAACTTGAACAACGCTTCTTGCCGATCATGCTGGCGGCCAGCCGTGACCTCAGTGCCCAGCTGTTTGCCTGAGCCTGCAGTTTCCTGTTCGATAAACGCACAGTGTTGCGTTTATCGAATTGCGCAGTTTTCGACCTGTTATTAATGTCCTTCGCACCGATCGATCTGCCCTGATCGATTGTGTTGCTCACGCGCGCCCCGCACATAAGCGCGCTTCTACTGGATAAAAATAATGAACAGTCCGCAAGCTGCTGTCGGGAACTGCCTTGATGTGCAGTCCTTTATCAATGCCCAACCGCTGTCGCGCTATCAATGGCGCGTAGTGATCCTGTGTTTCCTGATTGTCTTTCTTGATGGCCTGGATACCGCTGCCATGGGCTTTATCGCCCCGGCACTGTCCCAGGACTGGGGGATCGACCGCGCCAGCCTCGGCCCGGTCATGAGCGCGGCCCTGATCGGCATGGTCTTCGGCGCCCTGGGCTCGGGTCCGTTGGCCGACCGTTTCGGGCGCAAGATCGTGCTGGTGGGGGCGGTGGTGGTGTTTGGCGCCTTCAGCCTGGCTTCGGCCTACAGCAGCAACGTCGACCAGTTGCTGGTGCTGCGCTTTCTGACTGGCCTGGGTCTTGGCGCCGGCATGCCCAACGCCACCACGCTGCTCTCTGAGTACACCCCGGAGCGGCTCAAGTCGTTGCTGGTTACCAGCATGTTCTGTGGCTTCAACCTGGGTATGGCCGGTGGCGGTTTCATTTCCGCCAAGCTGATCCCGGTGTTCGGCTGGCACAGCCTGCTGTGGATCGGTGGCGTGTTGCCGCTGGTACTGGCCGTGGTGTTGCTGCTGTGGTTGCCCGAGTCGGCGCGCTTTCTGGTGGTGCGCAATCGCGGTACAGACAAAGTGCGCCAGACCCTGGCGCCGATCGAGCCGGCCATTGTCGGCCAGGCCTCGAGTTTCAGCGTGCCGGAGCAAAAAACGGTGAAGGCGCGCAATGTCTTTGCGGTGATCTTTTCCGGCACCTACAGCGTCGGCACCTTGTTGCTGTGGCTGACCTATTTCATGGGCCTGGTGATTGTCTATCTGCTGACCAGCTGGCTGCCGACCCTTATGCGTGACAGTGGCGCGAGCATGGAGCAGGCCGCCTTTATCGGTGCCTTGTTCCAGTTTGGCGGGGTACTCAGCGCAGTGGCGGTGGGTTGGGCCATGGACCGCTATAACCCGCACAAGGTGATCGGCACCTTCTATCTGCTGGCCGGGGTGTTTGCCTACGCGGTGGGTCAGAGCCTGGGCAACATCACCGTGCTGGCGACCCTGGTACTGATTGCCGGTATGTGCGTCAACGGTGCGCAGTCGGCCATGCCTTCTCTGGCGGCGCGTTTCTATCCGACTCAGGGCCGTGCCACGGGCGTGTCGTGGATGCTTGGCATTGGCCGCTTCGGCGCCATTCTCGGTGCCTGGATGGGCGCCACCCTGTTGGGCCTGGGCTGGAACTTCGAGCAGGTGCTGACGGCGCTGGTGATCCCGGCCGGGCTGGCCACGGTGGCGGTGGTGATCAAAGGTATGGTCAGCCACGCAGACGCGACTTGAGCGATTTGTCGCGGGGCAAGCCCGCTCCCACTGGGTCAGTGTGATCC
>JBOICD010000026.1:0-14945 GCA_050739855.1 Pseudomonas sp. | reverse complement strand
TAGCAGTGCGGCCAACAGTACAAATGACAGCAAGCTCCACTCAGGGACCGTCAAGTCGAGAAAACTCCAGTTGATGGGCGTGCACTCAGGGCTGCCGAGCACCATGACTTTGAGCGACTGGCTCAGTGGCAGGCTGTCGAAGTAATAGCTCATCGATGGCTGGCACCCCATGTTCGCAAGCGGCGCGCCTTGCAGCCACACATGCCTGGCTGCAAGCAGCGCTCCACCCGTGGCAAAGAACAGTGCCAGCGCTGCATAAATGCGTGCCCCCAGGCGTCCGGGAGCCTGTACCACCGCGCACAGGCAGACCAACGCAAAGCTCCCGAGAAACAGCCGCTGGCTGTAGCACAGCGGACACGGCTCCAGCGCCATGCCCCATTCAAGATAGAACGCAGCAGCCAGCATCAGTACCGAGGCCAGCAAGGCCGGAAGGAACATTGAACGCAAGCGAGCCAACGGCATGGTAGTTCCGCAATCGAGATAGACAGACTTCAACGGTAGAGGATTGCCGCATCTTGTTTCAAGGCGCGACAAATAGGACAAGTCGTTGACTACAAAGGGAATGGTCGCGAAACAAGCTAGAAATACATTCAGCTATTGTCGGACGAGGGAGTAGGAGTTTGTAGGCATTTTCGCCGAGGCCTTGGGCTTGCGGATCAGCGCAAGCCCAAGGGTCGCTCAAGCTCGAACCGCTTCTGGCAAGGGCAGCGCCAGCAGGCGTTCGTCCAGCAGGCCCAGCCCCTCCTGGAACAGTTGGGTGCTGCGTTCGGTATCACCCAGCCCGGCCAGCAGGCGTGCCAGTTCGGCGCAGGCCTCGGGATTGCGTTGCAGGCGCAAGCTGCTTTCCAGGTAGTCACGCGCCTTGCCCCATAGACGGTTCTGCAGGCTCAACCGCCCCAGGGTGAGCAACAGGCCAGGGTCATCGCCGTGCTGCTTCAACCAGCCTTCGGCGGTCTGCAGCTGGCGCGCCAGGTCGGTGCCGCGCACCAGGCCATAGAGCCGCGCCAGGTGGCTCTCATACTGGCGCTTGAGCGCTGTGCGCAGCGCCTCTTCAGCCTCATTCTCCGCCCCCAGCTGACGCAACTGCTCGGCATAGGCCAGCACCAGTTGCGGCTCCTGACGCTGGGCGGTAGTCAGCTGCTGCCAGGCGCGCTCCAGAGACTGGCGGGCACTCTGCTCTTCACCCTCACGGCTGGCGGCCAGGCTGAGATTCTCGCCCCAGGCGCGCCGCTCCAGCTCCGCCAGTTCAGCGGCGGGCAGAACCTTGTCCTTGCGCAGCTCAGGCAACAGCCGGATCAGCGCCGACCAGTCGCCACGCTCACGGTACAGCCGCTGCAACAAGCGCAGCACCTGGGCGTTATGCGGGTGACGCTCTTGCATGGCCTGCAGGGTGACCAGAGCCGCATCGCTCTCACTGTGATCCATCTGCAGCTGGGCGTGACTCAAGGCAATCGCCAGCTCTGCTTGCGGCTGGCGCTCCAGGGCACGTTCGAGCAGGTTGTCACGGTCTTCGGTGCGCCCCAGTTCATTCGCGGCCCGCGCAGCGCCAAGGTAGTACAGCAGTGGCTGACGCTCCGCCTCGGCGGCGCGTTGCAGGTGGCGCTGGGCGCTGGCCCAGCGACCCTCGGCAAGGTCCAGCTGGCCCTGCTCGATGGCCAGACGGGTACGACGACTGCGGTTGCGTCGCGACCAGGGATTGACCACACCACTGGAGGTCAGGACCAGGCCGACCAGATAGCGCACCAGCAACACGGTCAGGATGATGCCGACCAACACCGCCAGTGCCGCCCATAACCCGGATTGATAGCGAAAGCTGCCGTAGGAAATCAGCACATAACCGCTGTGCTTGGCGATCGCGATCCCGAGTGCGGCAGCGGCCGCAATGGCCACCACCGCCAACAGGTAGACGCGCTTCATGGTTTGCCCTCCTCGGCCGGCAAGTGCCGACGCTCAAGGTAGGCTTGAACAGCGCTGAGACTGTCCGCCAGGTCCGGGACCACCACCGACACCGGCTCTTCGGCCAGGGCATTGAGGCTGTCGAGCATTGCCTTGCTTTGCGGGTTGTCCGGGTTGAAGTTGGCCAGCAGAACGCTGCGCGCATCATCCAGGGCCTGGGTATACACCTTGGCTTCGCCGTTCAGCGCGGCCCACTGGGCCTGCTCGATGGTCAGGCTCAGCGCCAGGCGCAGTTGATTGAGCGACTGCCCGGCAAGCAACGGACGAACATTTTCGTCAGCGTTGAAATCAATCTGGAAGTACTTGGACAGCTCCGCCCACCACTGCGACCAGCGACTGGCGCCATCGCCATCGGCGGTCAAGGCGCCCAGGGCATCGCCATCGCCGTTGAATTCCGGTGACACGGCACTGAGCTGCTGCACCAGTTCACGCTGGGCCGCCAACTTCAGGAACAAGCCAGTACGGTCCGGCTGCTGGACGCTGTTGAGCGTGGCCAGGCTCTTGGTCAGTTGCTCACGGGCGGCAAAGGCACCCGGGTCGCTCTGCTCGCGCAGAATGTCATCGGCACCCTGGACCAGTGCGCGGGCACTGACGATGTCCTGCAGGGCCGACAAGCGCAGACTGGCCAGACGCAGCAAGTGCTCGGCTTCGGCCAGGCGCCAGTCCTTGCGGCTGGCACCCAGAATACTTTCCAGGCGCTGGCTCAGGCGTTGCTGATCACCCTGCAGCTGCGCCACCAGGCGGCGGCGGTCTTCAAGTTCGGTAGCCGCAGGCAAGCCCGCCAGTTGCGCCGACATCTGCTGCTCACGCAACTGCAGCGCCTGGGTCTTTTCGCTCAAGGCTTGCAGGTACTGGCCCTGGCCTTGTTCGGCGCCCTGGAGCTGGCGCACCTGCCATACCCCCCAACCACCAACGGCAACGCCCGCAGCACCGAGCAGCAAGGCCAGGATTGCCAGGCCGTTGCCCGAACGTTTGGCCGGCGGGGTGGCGGAGGGTTCAGACGCTTCTGGCGTCGATTGCAAGTCATCGTTGGGCAAGACAGTTTCGCTCACGTATCCATCCTTTGCATTGGGCTCGTCGCCAATCAGCTTAGCGCTTCAGAGGGCAGGTGCAGTCAATTGCTGCAGGGCTGCCAACAACGCCGCGGCGCTGGCACCGCGACAGTCCACTACATTCTGTGCCCCGGCTTCCCGGGCTTGCGCGGCAACGCGCGGGCTGGGCACGAACAGCGCCAGCTGCGCCAGCTGCGACCATTGCTCCCCGGCCAGTTGCCGCAAGTGTTCAAAACCCTGCCCACTGCTGACCACCAGGCCGTTCAGGCGTTCCTCGGCAATCCGCGCGGATAATGCGCCGTCCGGGTAGGCCGGCAGGTAGCGGCGGTAGAGTTGCAGATAATCGACACTAGCACCTTGCTCGGTGAGACGCTCGGCGAGCAATTCGCGCCCGCCTTCGCCACGCATGATCAGTACCCGCGGTACCGGGCCGGCAATCGCCTGGTGCAACGCTGGCAGCTGCAGGAGTGCTTCGCTGTCATCGCCAGCCGGTGGGAAGCTGACCTGGCAGCCCTGGTCCTGAAGAATCTGCGCAGACGCAGCCCCCACGGTAAACCAGGCTGACTGAGGCAGCTGCGGCCAATAGCGGGACAGCTCCGCCAGCCCCAGGCGCGCAGCCGGTTTGCTGACCACGATAATCGCAGCGTAGCGATCAAACGCGCGCAGCAGGCCAAGCTGGGGCTCATCCAGGCTCAAGGCCTCGATCTCCAGCAGCGGCAGGCTACTGCTGGCAACCCCTTGCTCAGCCAGCACCTGTGCCAGTGCGGTGCATTCTTCCGCCGGCCGGGTCAGGAGCAGGCGCCAGCTGCTCACGGGTGACCGGCCTCGCCATACACGGCTTTGAGGATGTCTTCGGCACCTTGCTTGAGCAGGTCTTCGGCAACCTGGACGCCCAGGGCCTCAGCATCGCCACGCGGCGCACGGCCCTGAGCGGTCAGCAACTTGCCACCGCTCGGTTCGCCGACCAGGCCGCGCAGCCACAGCTGGTCGCCCTCCAGCACGGCGTAACAGGCGATCGGCACCTGGCAGCCGCCATTGAGGTGCTTGTTCAGCGCTCGCTCGGCAGTCACGCAATCAGCAGTGTCCTGATGGTGCAAAGGCGCCAGCAGCGCATGGATTTCGCGGTCGGCGCTACGGCATTCAATACCCACTGCCCCCTGGCCACCGGCAGGCAGGCTGTCATCGACACTGATGCCGGAGGCAATGCGATCTTCGAAGCCGAGACGGATCAGGCCGGCGGCGGCGAGGATGATTGCGTCATACTCTCCGGCATCGAGCTTGGCCAGGCGGGTGTTGACGTTGCCGCGCAGGAAACGGATCTCGAGGTCTGGACGACGGGTCAGCAACTGGGCCTGACGACGCAGGCTGGAGGTGCCGACGATACTGCCGGCCGGCAGCTCATCGAGGCTCTTGAAGGTATTGGAAACAAAGGCGTCACGCGGGTCTTCGCGCTCACAGATGCAATACAGGCCCAGGCCCTCGGGGAAGTCCATCGGCACGTCTTTCATCGAGTGCACGGCGATGTCGGCCTGGTTTTCCAGCAGCGCGGTTTCCAGTTCCTTGACGAACAGGCCCTTGCCACCAATCTTCGACAACGGCGAGTCGAGCAGCTTGTCGCCGCGGCTGACCATAGGCACCAAGGTTACCAGCAGACCAGGGTGGGCCTGCTCCAGACGGGCTTTGACGTATTCGGCCTGCCACAGGGCAAGGGCGCTTTTACGCGTGGCAATGCGGATTTCATGAGTGGACATGGATCGATCCGTACAAAGATAGATGTAACGGATGATAACAGTTCATTCCGACCTGCTTGCAGATCTATGTCACAGGAGAAATTAACCATCCCTGGTAGGAATATTCTCCAATCCCGGCCTAAAGGTGCTGCATCATCTTGCGCACGCCCGCCACATGCCGGCGGCTGACAATCAGTGCATCGCCATTGAGGCCTTTGAGAAACAGCTGAAAATGCCCCAGCGGCGTGCGCTGCAAACGCTCGATGCGGTCGCGGGCCACCAGGGCATTGCGGTGAATACGCACGAAACGATCACCAAACTCGTCTTCCAGCGCCTTGAGTGGCTCATCCAGGAGAACTTCGCCGGATTCATGGCGCAAGGTCACGTACTTGTGATCGGCGATAAAGTAAATCACCTGATCCAGGGGAATCAGCTCGATGCCTTTGCGAGTTCGCGCACTGATGTGGCTGCGGGGGCCACTGCCGCTCTCGGCTGCCGGACGCGTCAGCGCCGCCAGCTGCACCCGGCTGGGTCGCTCGGCCTTGCGCAACGCTTCGCGCAGGGCATCGGCCGCTACCGGTTTGAGCACATAACCCAGGGTGCTGTCCGTAAAGGACTGTACGGTGAATTCGTCATCACCGGTACAGAACACCACGGCAGGCGGGGCTTCGCGTTCGCACAGGCGAGCGGCGACCTGGAGACCATCCAGGCCCGGCATGCGGATGTCGAGCAAGACCACCTCGGGTTTGAGGCTGTCAATCAGGGCCAGAGCCTCTTCGCCATTGGTGGCGCTGGGCTCCAGCACTGTATAGCCCCCCAGTTCGCCAAGCAGTCGGCTCAGGCGTTCCCGGGCTTGGGGTTCGTCATCAACGATCAGGACATTCATATTGCGCTGGATTCCTGCGTGAGTCTCGCACAAGGGTAGCGTAGACGGGTGAGGTGACGACCGTCACGGCGATCCACGCTCAGACTCGCACGATGGCTAAAGATTCACTGGTTCGGCAGGAAACATGCCGAGCCTCTGTCCAACTGTAGACGGTTGCCGGAACGCTGCCGTTCATTCGATAAATATCCTGTTGCGAACGCCCTGTCGCCTGCCTTTGCCGCGACATAATCACGCATTTGCCCCGACCGCCGTCCTGCGGCACAGACCTCAACCCTGTTATCATCGACGCCACTTTTCCGTTCACGCCTTCAACGAGTGAATCCATGAGCACCGACAAGACCAATCAGTCCTGGGGCGGCCGCTTCAGTGAGCCCGTCGACGCCTTCGTCGCCCGTTTCACCGCCTCCGTCAATTTTGACCAGCGCCTGTACCGCCACGACATCATGGGTTCGATCGCCCACGCCACCATGCTGGCGAAGGTCGGCGTGCTCACAGACGCCGAGCGCGACACCATCATCGATGGCCTGAAAACCATCCAGGCTGAAATCGAGGCCGGCAACTTCGACTGGCGCGTCGACCTTGAAGACGTGCACATGAACATCGAAGCACGCCTGACCGACCGCATCGGCATCACCGGTAAAAAGCTGCATACCGGCCGTAGCCGCAACGACCAGGTCGCCACCGACATCCGCCTGTGGCTGCGTGACGAAATCGACCTGATCCTGGCCGAGATCACCCGCCTGCAGCAGGGCCTGCTGGAGCAGGCCGAGCGCGAAGCCGAGACCATCATGCCCGGCTTCACCCACCTGCAGACCGCCCAGCCAGTGACCTTCGGCCACCACCTGCTGGCCTGGTTCGAGATGCTCAGCCGCGACTACGAGCGCCTGGTCGACTGCCGCAAGCGCACCAACCGCATGCCCCTGGGCAGCGCCGCGCTGGCGGGCACCACCTACCCGATCGATCGCGAACTGACCTGCCAGCTGCTGGGCTTCGAAGCCGTAGGCGGCAACTCGCTGGACGGCGTCTCCGACCGCGACTTCGCGATTGAGTTCTGCGCCGCTGCCAGCGTGGCGATGATGCACCTGTCGCGCTTCTCCGAAGAGCTGGTGCTGTGGACCAGCGCCCAGTTCCAGTTCATCGACCTGCCTGACCGCTTCTGCACCGGCAGCTCGATCATGCCGCAGAAGAAGAACCCGGACGTTCCCGAACTGGTTCGCGGCAAGACCGGCCGTGTGTTCGGCGCCCTCACCGGCCTGCTGACCCTGATGAAAGGCCAGCCGCTGGCCTACAACAAGGACAACCAGGAAGACAAAGAGCCGCTGTTCGACGCCGCCGACACCCTGCGCGATTCGCTGCGTGCCTTTGCCGACATGATCCCGGCGATCAAGCCGCGCCACGCGATCATGCGCGAAGCGGCCCTGCGTGGTTTCTCCACCGCGACCGACCTGGCTGACTACCTGGTACGTCGTGGCCTGCCGTTCCGTGATTGCCACGAAATCGTCGGCCACGCAGTCAAGTACGGTGTCGATACCGGCAAGGACCTGGCCGAGATGAGCCTGGAGGAACTGCGCCAGTTCAGCGACCAGATCGAACAGGACGTGTTCGCCGTGCTGACCCTCGAAGGCTCGGTCAACGCCCGTGACCACATCGGCGGTACCGCCCCGGCTCAAGTACGCGCCGCCGCAGCCCGCGGCAAGGCGTTGCTGGCCAGCCGCTAAGCCCTGCGCACAGGCTCGTCGGCGTCCTGCCGCGAGCCTGCTGCATCCACTGTCAGCGCTTGCCGCCACGCACCATTTCAAGGAACGCCGGCATCTGCGCCTCCTTGTCGGCCGCGATTTTCTGCACATTCGGATTGTTCTTGAAACGCTCAAGCAGCTCGCGCGCTTGCGGGAAGTCCTCCAGCACATCGATGCCGAATATTTTTTTGCCCACCGCATAAGCCAGATCGACGCTGAAGCAGAACATCACGTCGGCGATGGTCAGGCTGTCGCCGGCGACATACGGGCTGAATTTTCCGTTGCGTTTGAGGGTGGCAATACCTGCCAGCAGCTCGGCTTTGGCCTTGTCCTTGATGGCCGGGTCGACCTGGGCGCCGAAGAAGGCTTCGGGGTAGCAGGCGCGGGCAGGCAACTCGATGTACAGCTCGATCTCCTTGGCCAGTTCGTGCACCTTGGCCTGGGCGAAAACCCCTTCAGGCAACAGCGCCTTACCCGCCTGGGTCCGCTCGATATAATCGAGGATCAGGTTGGTTTCACTGAGAAAACCGTGCTCGGTCTCCAGCGTCGGCACCTTGCCGCGCGGGCTTTTCTTCAGTGCTTCGGGGCTCTGGCCGCCGAAAAACGGCACCTCTTCAAAAGGAACGCCCTTTTCCAGCAGCGCCAGCTTGACCATGTTGTAGTAGTTGCTGACGGCAAATCCATAAAGCTTAAGCATGAAAACAGCCTCCAGGCCGTAAAGGGGTTGGCCGGGAAGTTATAGACTCAAATGCAGGGCACTGACCAGCATCATGGAGATTGTCGATAGCAAGGCATTGGCGTCTGGCTCGTGGCAAACTGAGCACCCCATCAGAGGAGATCGCCCATGAGCGAGCCAACCGATATCGACAACGACGAAGAAGAATTCGCCGAGTCGACCCTGATCGAAGCGATCGAGAACCAGATTGAAAGCGACAACCCGCCGGCGGCCAAAGCCACGTTCAACAAGCTGACCCTGGTGGGTTACGAGCGCGAAGACATCCTCAACCTCATGGCCCATGTGCTGGCCTACGAGATTGACGCGATGCTCGAAGAAGACCGTGCGTTCAATACCCAATGGTACGAAACCGCCTTGCGCGCCCTGCCCGAGCTTCCGCCGGAAAAGGACTGAAGCAAAGCAGGATTTCCCTGACTACACTGCAAAACCAGGCACCGGCGACGGTGCTGCCCTCCTTGTCTGGAAGTCGGAGTCTCTATGTCGTTTACCCCCGAACTGATTGCCGAGCTGGAAGTCCTTGCCCTGTTCAACCTAGATAGCAGCCAGGAAGGCATCAAGGTCCATAACACTGCCTCCAAAGATCTCATCGCTGCAGCCCAACGCCTGTACGACAAACAACTGACCGACCAGCCTGATGGCGGTTATCTGACCAGTCTGGGGCATGATGCTGCCGAGCACGCGCAGCAACTGCTGACCATCCTGAACGTCGCCCAGCCTGCCTGAGAACAATGATCATCGCGGGGCAAGCCCGCTCCCACAGGGTTAATCACCACCGGTGGGAGCGGGCTTGCCCCGCGATGCATTCAGCGCTAATAAAATGGCGTCAAAAATCAAATAACGCTTAAACTCGCCACAGCTTCCCCCAGACGGCCGGTTGTAGCTCGCGATGAACCACCCCCACGAAATCCGCCCCGACCTTGACCAGGGCATTGACCGCAAGGTGCTCAGCCAGCTGCGCCAACGCTTCCTGACGCTCAATCAGGGGCGCCTGGAACGGGCCATGGACGGACTGTCGAGCCGTCAACAGCAGGTCATGACCCTGCTGCCACTGTTCTTCCACGTCAATCATCCGCTGCTGCCCGGTTATGTGTCCGGCGCTACACCGGCGGGGGTCGCCAATTTCGAACCCGATGCCCAGCTGTTGGCCGAAGCCCAGCGCCTGACACGTTCCTTCTCCTACAAGGCGCGCCGTGGCAACCCGCCCCAGCCGATCCACGGCCTGTTCCTGATGGGTAGCCTGGGCACCCTGGCCCAGGCCGAACAGAGCGATATGGACGTCTGGGTCTGCCACGCCGCCGACCTCAATGACAGTGAACGGGAGGAGCTACGCAAAAAATGCCAGCTCCTGGAAAGCTGGGCCGCCAGTCAGGGTGCCGAAGCCCACCTGTTCCTGATCGAGCCAGAGAGCTTCGCCAAAGGCGAACGCGACGGCAAACTGAGTTCCGATGACTGCGGTACCACCCAGCACTACCTGCTGCTCGATGAGTTCTACCGCACCGCCATCTGGCTCGCCGGACGTACACCTTTGTGGTGGCTGGTGCCGGTCTACGAAGAAGCGCGCTATCACCATTACATCGAAACCCTGCTGTCCAAACGTTTTGTGCGCGCCGAGGAGCACCTCGACCTCGGCCATCTGGCGCATATCCCACCCGGCGAGTTCGTCGGCGCCGGGCTCTGGCAACTGTTCAAAGGTATCGAGTCGCCGTACAAGTCGGTGCTCAAGCTGCTGCTGACCGAGGTCTATGCCAGCGAACACCCGCAGGTGCAGTGCCTGAGCCTGCAGTTCAAACAGGCAGTGTTCGCCAATCGCCTCGACCTCGACGAGCTCGACCCGTACATGATGGTTTACCGGCGCATCGAGCAGTACCTGCTAGCGCGCGGCGAACACCAGCGCCTGGAACTGGTGCGCCGCAGCCTGTACCTGAAAGTGAACAAGAAACTCAGTGGCCTGGCCCGCCAGCGCAGCGCCAGCTGGCAACGCGACCTGCTGCAGCGGCTGAGCCAGGAATGGGGCTGGGACGAACGCCAACTGGCCCTGCTCGACAGCCGCAGCCAGTGGAAGGTGCGCCAGGTCGAGGTCGAGCGCCGCGAGCTGGTGGCCGAGCTCAACTACAGCTACCGCTTCCTGTGCCAGTTCGCCCGTGGCCAGAACGCCACCAGCCACATCGACCAACGCGACCTCAGCGTCCTCGGCCGACGCCTGTATGCGGCCTTCGAACGCCGCGCCGGCAAAGTCGAATTCATCAACCCTGGGATCGCCCCGGACCTCGCCGAAGACACCCTGACCCTGGTCCAGTCGCCCAACCGCAAAGAACCCGGGCAACTCCACTGGGGCCTGTACAACGGCAATCTTGGCGTGCACGAGTGGGAACATTTCGCCCCGATCAAACGCTGCCGCGAGCTGCTCGAGCTGCTGACCTGGGCCCACCGCAACGGCGTGATCGACAGCAGCACGCGCCTGGCCCTGCACCCGGGTAGTAGCGACCTTAGCGAGTACGAGCTGTTCAACCTGCTCGGCAGCCTGCAACAGAGCGTCGCCCTGCCCTTGCCGGGGGTCAGCGAACAACGCCTGCTGCAGCCAAGCGTGGCTGATGAAATCCTCTTGCTGGTCAACGTCGGCATCGACCCGCTGCGTCACCATCGCGACCTGAACATCCTGATGACCACCGAGCGCACCGACTCGCTGAGCTATGCCGGAGTGCGCGAGAACCTGGTGCTGACCCTGGATCAGGTCACCCTCAACAGCTGGAACGAGGTCCAGGTACACCGCTACGACGGCGAGCATGCCTTACTACGCTGCCTGCGTGATTACCTCGGCAACCTCGGCGCCAACCATCCGCCCAGATTGCGGGTGCGCTGCTTCTGCCATAACCGCGCCCAGGCCATCGCCCAGCGGGTAGAGGAAGTCTTCACCAGCGCCCAGGCGCTGCTGGCGCAGAACCTCAACCACCGCTATCTGCTGCAGGTCCAGCAGCACACTCATGTGCTGGAGCTGCAGGTCGGCGCGGTGAACCTGGTCACGCTTGATGACCAGGATGCCGTGCTGCGTTACCTCAGCGAAGAACGCAGCGACTACAGCCCGCTGCACCTGGACGCCAACGCCCTGCAGGAGCTGGACCTGGCCCGGATCCTGCCCCTGGGCCAGCCGCAGTGCATCCAGCTGTTCTACCGGGTGCAGGAAGCCTGGGCGGATGTCTACGTGCTGGATGAGCACAACGCGTTATGGCAACAACGCCTGCCGTTTCATGATGAAAACAGCCTGTTGCTGCCACTGCAGCGCTTCCTGCAGTCGATCGTGTTTCGCCGCGAAGCACGCCTGCCGCTGGACAGCCTGCAAGCCCAGGGCACGCTGGATATTCTTTATTACCAGTTGTTGCCATCAGGCTCCGGCAAGGTCCGCCAGGTGGAAGCCAGGCAGGTCGCGACCACCGCCATCGACACGCCCTACTACGAAGTGCAGGCGATTCTGCAGGCAGGCGCCAGCGATGACGTGCAGGTCACGTTGTACTGCAATCAGCGGGAGTTTTCCGAGCTCGAGCATGGCGACCAGCTGTATGCCGTGGTCGCCCGCGAAATCATCGGGCAGCGCCGCGAGACCGAGCGCTACCGTTGCTACATCAGCGACCTGGACCTGTCCGGCCTGCTCGCCGACGGCCTGGGCTCGAGCATTCTCTACCTGCGCTACAAGGGCGAGCTGGAGCGGGCGCTCAACGAGGCCCTGGCGCAGGCATAAGGCTCAGAGGTCGAAGTCGCCAGCGGCTTCCGGCTGGTACTCGACTTCCAGCAGTTTGAGCTTGAGGGTCTTGCCGCCCGGTGCCGGCCAGTCGATCTGCTCGCCCACCGACAGGCCCAGCAGTGCGCTGCCGATCGGCGCGAGGATCGAGATCTTGCCCTCGTCGGCGTTGGCATCCTTCGGGTAGACCAGCGTCAGGTGGTAGTCCTTGCCGCTGGCTTCTTCGCGGCAATGAACCCGGGAGTTCATGGTCACGACACCGGCCGGAACTTCCTCGTGACCGACCTGCTCGGCGCGGTCCAGCTCGTCCTGCAAGGCGAGCACACCCGGAGAGTCCTGCGTCTTCTCATCGAGGCTGTCGATCAGACGCTCGAGACGCTGAACGTCCAATCGGGTGACGATAATGGAAGGCTTGGTGCTCATGATCCAGTCAGACTCCTTTTTTTGAGCGATATAAAGCAAAACCCCGCCCAAGGGCGGGGTTTGCGGGAATTCGGCACAGCCGAAGCAAGTTCGACACTACCACAGCCAAGTAAATACACAATACCCGCAGGGTTTAGGTCGATCCTGCCAGTTGCCGACGCGCCTGGGCTTCCTCGCAGATCTGCCGGCGCTGTTGGTCATCGGCCGAACGCCACTGACGAATATCTTCGACATGGCGAAAGCAGCCAATGCAGACCTTGTGCTCATCCAGCCGGCAGGTGCTGATGCAAGGCGACGGCACCGCCGGGCTGACATTGCTGTAGAGCGGCTTGGCCGGCTTTGGCGCGATACTCATCTCAGATCTCTTCGAAGTCGAGCTTGACGCCCGCACGCTCCCAGACAATGCGCTCAAGCATCTCGCCCAGCAGCTCTTCGCTTTTCTCGCAAGTCCACTTGCCGTTCGCTTCGTCGTAGTCGAAGTGGAAACCACAGGACTTGTCGGCCAGCCACAGCTGACGCAGCGGCTCCTGGCGGCTGAAGATCAGCTGGGCGCCGTCTTCGAACTTGATGGTCAGGATCCCTGCCGAGTTTTCCATGTCCAGATCCAGATCAGCTTCGTCGAACAGGTCTTCCAGGGCCTGTTGGGTCGCGTCGACCAGGTCGTGAAAACGCGCTTCGGTCAAACTCATTGCAAGAACCTCAAAAATGTCTGCACACACGCAAGCCGGGCAAGATACGAGCGCGGCGCGCCGAATGCAAAGGATAACGCCCGCCACCTCCCCCCGGCAGCCCCCGCCCGACGGCGGGCCGCCCGCATAGGCAAGGCGGCAGGCGCTCGGTATACTCGGGCGCAATACTGCTTATTACAAAGGATTACGCCATGAAGCGCCTGATCTCCACCCTCGCGGCGCTCGTCGCGGTTGCCTGCCTCGTTTCCGCCTGCGGCCAGAAGGGCCCGCTGTACCTGCCAGAAGACGGCAAAGACGGTCAAAAGTCGCAATCGCACAAGCACCAGTAAGGGTAACCCATGGACGCTTTCAACTACCGCGACGGTCAACTGTTCGCGGAAGGCGTGGCCCTGTCGGCCATCGCCGAACGTTTCGGCACGCCAACCTACGTCTACTCGCGCGCCCACATCGAGGCCCAGTACCGTAGCTATGCCGACGCTTTGCAGGGTGTTTCGCACCTGGTGTGCTTTGCCGTCAAAGCCAACTCCAACCTCGGCGTGCTGAACCTGCTGGCCCGTCTGGGTGCAGGTTTCGACATCGTTTCCGGCGGTGAGCTGGAGCGTGTCCTGGCTGCCGGCGGCCGCGCCGACCGCGTGGTCTTCTCCGGTGTCGGCAAGACCCGTGAAGACATGCGTCGCGCCCTGGAAGTCGGCGTGCACTGCTTCAACGTCGAATCCACCGACGAGCTGGAGCGCCTGCAAGTGGTTGCCGCCGAGATGGGCCTGCGCGCGCCGATTTCGCTGCGGGTCAACCCGGACGTCGATGCCGGCACCCACCCGTACATCTCCACGGGTCTGAAAGAAAACAAGTTCGGTATCGCCATCGCCGATGCCGAAGAGGTGTACATTCGCGCCGCCCAGTTGCCTAACCTGGAAGTGGTCGGTGTCGACTGCCACATCGGCTCGCAACTGACCACCCTGGAACCCTTCCTCGACGCCCTCGACCGCCTGCTGGCGCTGATCGACCGCCTCGGCGACTGCGGTATCCACCTGCGTCACCTGGATCTGGGTGGCGGTGTTGGCGTGCGTTACCGTGACGAAGAGCCGCCGCTGGCCGGTGACTACATCAAGGCCATCCGCGAACGCCTCGGCGAGCGTGACCTGGCCCTGGTGTTCGAACCGGGCCGCTACATCGTGGCCAACGCCGGTGTCCTGCTGACCCGCGTCGAATACCTCAAGCACACCGAACACAAAGACTTCGCCATCGTCGATGCGGCCATGAACGACCTGATTCGCCCGGCCCTGTACCAGGCCTGGATGAACGTCACCGCGGTGCAGCCGCGCGCCGGTGAAGGGCGTACCTACGACGTGGTCGGACCGATCTGCGAAACCGGCGACTTCCTCGCCAAAGAGCGCGAACTGAACCTGGCCGAAGGCGATCTGCTGGCGGTGCACTCGGCGGGCGCCTATGGTTTCGTCATGAGCTCGAACTACAACACCCGTGGTCGTTGTGCCGAAGTGCTGGTCGATGGTGATCAGGCCTTCGAAGTGCGCCGCCGGGAAACCGTAGCCGAGTTGTTCGCCGGCGAAAGCCTGCTGCCGGAGTAAACCCATGCTGCTGCGTTTTACCAAAATGCATGGGCTGGGCAACGACTTCATGGTCCTCGACCTGGTCAGCCAGCATGCGCACATCCTGCCCAAGCACGCCAAGCAATGGGGCGATCGCCACACCGGTATCGGCTTCGACCAGTTGCTGATCGTCGAAGCGCCGAGCAATCCGGAGGTGGATTTCCGCTACCGGATCTTCAACTCCGACGGTTCCGAGGTCGAGCAGTGCGGCAACGGTGCGCGCTGCTTCGCGCGCTTCGTGCTGGACAAGCGCCTGACCGCAAAAAAACGTATCCGCGTGGAAACCAAGGGCGGCATCATCGAGCTGGACGTGCGCAACGACGGGCAGATCTGCGTCGACATGGGCCCGCCACGCCTGGTGCCGGCCGAGATTCCGTTCGACGCTCCGGCCCAGGCC
>JBOICD010000025.1:0-15071 GCA_050739855.1 Pseudomonas sp. | reverse complement strand
ATCCCCAGTGGGAGCGGGCTTGCCCCGCGATGGCGAGCTGTCAGCCACATCGCATCGCAGGGCAAGCCTGCTCCCACCGGGCCCGTCAGGCTTGATAATCGACCAGCGCCTCGGTCGCCAGAATGCGAATGTCGCGGCGCTCCATGGCAATCAGGCCGCTCTCCACCAGGCGATGAAGGATGCGTGAAAAGGTTTCCGGCTGAATCCCCAGTTTCGACGCCACCAGGCGTTTGGACACCTGCAGTACAACGCGGCCGTCGTCGGGATCCTGCTCCTGCAGAAGGAAGCTGATCACCCGCTGGCTGGCGCTGGCCAGGGTCAGGGTGTCGATGTCCTTGAGCCGTTGGTGCAGGTGGATGCTCATGCTCGCGAGGATCGCCAGGCACACTTGCGGCTGGTCTTCCAGGGCATTGCGGTAGTGGCCGCCCTCGATGCTGACCACCACGCTGTCCTTGAGCGCGGTGGCGCTTACCGGGTAGTAGCGGGTCTGGCTGAACAACAGGGCTTCGGCGAAGGACTGCCCGGGCTGGATGATCTCTACCAGGTTCTCCTGGCCCTGGGCGGTGATGCGGTACAGCTTGATCTGGCCACTGACCAGCAGGAAGAAGCGTTTGGCCGGGTCGCCCTGGTGCATGAGGGTGTCGTGACAACCGAGGCGGCGTTGCATGGCCAGGCCGCAGACCTGTTCGAAAATGCGTTCGGGCAAGTGGCTGAACAGGTGATGGCGGCGCAAAAACAGTACGAGGGAAGGGTGGGTCAGCATGGCGTACCTCCTGCCGGCCATGGTAGAACGCCCGGCACCTGCGGCCTATGCCTCCGCAGGTCTACCTCCAAAGGGGCAGTCAGCCGTGTTGACGCAGATGCTCCATGGCCCAGACCGCCGCCTCGACCCGTGAGCGCAAGCCAAGCTTGTGCAGCAGGTTCTTCACGTGGACTTTGACCGTGCCTTCGGTAATCCCCAGCTTGTGGCCGATGACCTTGTTGCTGTAGCCGCTGGCGATGGTCTTGAGCACCTGGCGTTCGCGTTCGGTCAGCTCCACTTCGGCATGCCGGGGCGGTGAGCGCAGGGCCTGGGCCATGACCTGGGTGAGGCCGGGGCTGATCACCAGCGCGCCGTTCATGGCATCGCGGATGTACTGGATCAGCAACTCCGGCTCCATGTCTTTGAGCAGATAGCCATCGGCGTCCAGGCGCAGGGCATCGCGGATATCGTCTTCGGCATCGGAAACGGTGAACAGCAGGACTTTGCCGCCATAGGCCAGGCTGCGCAGGTGGCGCAGGGTTTCGATGCCATTCATCTGCGGCATGTTGTTGTCGAGCAGCACCAGGTCCGGTTGCAGGGGCTCGATCATGGCCAGGGCTTCTTCGCCGTGGTTGGCTTCGCCGACGATCTCGAAATCGTCTTCCAGTTCGAGCATCTGGCGAATGCCACGACGCATCATGGGGTGGTCGTCGACCAGGAGGATGCGGCAACGCGCAGGGTTATTCATGTGACATTTCCTTGAGGCTGGCGACCGAGGAATTCCGGGTGGAACTCCATCTGGACGAGGGTGCCTTGCGGCTCCCTGGAAAGAATCTGCAGCTGGCCGTGCAGGCTGCGCGCCCGCTCATCCATGATGTTCAGGCCGTGATGTTCGCGCGGGTCGCGACTGCCGATAAAACCGCGCCCGTCGTCTTCGATCGACAGGCGTACGGTTTCACCGTCCTGGCGCAGCTGCAGCCAGGCGTTTTGCGCATGGGCGTGGCGCAGGCAGTTGGACAGCGCCTCGCGGGTGATCTGCAGGATGTGGATCTGTTCGCTGGCCGACAGCTCGAAGGCCAGGTTGTCGACGTGCAGGTGAACCTGGAAATCACCACGGCGGCTGAACTCCTTCGCGGTGTCCTTGAGGCCCTGCATCAGGCCGGCGTCGTGAATCTGCAGGCGAAAGGTGGTGAGCAGTTCGCGCAGCTGGCGGTAGGCGTTGTTCAAGCCTTCACGCAGCTCGGCGGTGACGCCTTCCAGGGTCTCTACCGGCTCGCCGCGGCGCATCAGGGTCTGCATGCGGCTGACCTGCAGCTTCATGTAGGACAGCGCCTGGGCCAGTGAATCATGCAGCTCACGGGCGATGATGGCGCGCTCTTCGAGCAGCAACAGGCGATGGTCCTGTTCGCGTTGGCGCTTGAGTGACAGCGAGGTGCCGATCAGGTTGGCCAGGGCCTGGATGAGCTGGGTTTCCCAGGCCTGCGGCGCATGGCCATCGATAAAGTGCGCCTTCAGTTCACCCAGCGAACTACCCTGGTTGCTAATGCTGTAGATGTGCGGGCTAAGTTGTTCGTGACGTTGGCAGGTGGCGCAATCGCTGCTGGCGCAGACCTTGCGGCTGTCGGCGCCGTGCAGGGCGAGCAATTGCTGGGCCGGGGCCTGTAATTGCCCCTGCAGGCACAGCGACAGACGCAGGCCAGGCAGGCGCTGCTGAAAACGCCGGATCAACTCATCCAACCCCTCGGCGTTGGCCAGGCGCGTGGCCAGGCTGCGGCTGCTTTGATACAGCAATTCGAGGGCGGCGTTGGCCTGCTGCAGGTTCAGGGTTTTTTGCCGGACCTGGGTTTCGAGGGTGCGGTGGGATTGCTCGATGGTCTCGGCCATGGCGTTGAAGCTGGTGGCCAGCTGGCCCAACTCATCTTCGGATTGATGGTTGACCCGCGCCTGGTATTCGCCGCGGCGAAAGCGCTGGGTGGCGTCCACCAGTTCCTGCAGCGGGCTGATCACGCTGCTTTGCAGTTCGTAGAGGCCAACCAGCAGGACGATCATGGTGATGAACAGTGCCACGCCTTGAATGATCTGTTGCCAGGATTGCTTGTGTTCGCTCTGGCGCTGCAGCAGGTTGACGAACTGGTTGAGCTGCTCGATGAAGGGCAGGGTGCTGGCCTGGAACGCTATGGCATCGCCACGCTCAAGGGCCGGGCCGAGGGTGTTCTGCCAGTAGTCCTGCAACTGTTGGTAGCTGCCATTGAGCGCCTCGTTGCTACCGTCTTCCAGCACGGTCTTGAGCGTCTGGCTGTTGAGCCGCTGTTGCAGACTTTGGCTGATGCGGCTGATTTCTTCGCGATCAGCACCGGAGGCCAGGTTCCAGCTCAGGCGATAGGTCTCCATGCGCACCGAGCCTGCGGTATTGATGGCCGCCGCATCGCCCTGGCTGAACCAGGCGATCAGGCCGGCGCTCAGCGAGCTTGCCAGTGCCAGGACCGCGATCAGAATGACCGCCACGCCCGCCCGCGCAGGCAACGAGCTACGTAGCCAGCGGGTCATGGCCGCGAGCCCGGGTAGAGAAGGGGGAAAGCGCACATGCAGGGCTCCAGTGGGGGCTGCCGATGGATTGGCGACCGGTCCTTGGCGCTCTACCTCTAAAGAGTTCTTATCCGAAGGCTTCGCCCGAATATCCTGCATGAAACCGGCAAGACACTGATAAACAAAGGGTTTAGAGGTTTTTCGGACCTACCTCGTTGGAGGTAGGCAGTACAAGCATAGGCCTGGAGGCGTCCAGACTTCCTTGATCCGGGTCAAGTTTTTTCGGGGTTTGCCTCTCTAGTCTGCGGCCATAGCGAACTGACCGGAGACCCAACATGACCCCACCGCGTGTACGACAAGGCCTGGTACTGGGCATGAGCACGCTGGCCTTCACCGTCTGTTTCATGGTCTGGATGATGTTTGCCGTGCTCGGCGTACCGATCAAGGAACTGCTCCAGCTCAACGAAACCCAGTTCGGCCTGCTGGCCGCCACCCCGGTGCTGACCGGCTCGCTGGTGCGCCTGCCGCTGGGGCTGTTGACCGACCGTTTTGGCGGACGCAGCGTGTTCTTCCTGCTGATGCTCGCCTGTGTACTGCCGCTGTACCTGATCAGCCACGCCACCGCCTACTGGCAGTTCCTGGTGCTGGGGTTGTTTGTCGGCCTGGCCGGGGGCTCGTTTTCGGTCGGTATCGCCTACGTCGCCAAATGGTTCGACAAAGACAACCAGGGCTTTGCCATGGGCGTGTTCGGTGCCGGTAACGCCGGCTCGGCAGTGACCAAGTTTCTGGCCCCGGCGCTGATTGCCGCGGGCAGCTGGCAGCTGGTGCCGAAAGTCTTCAGTGCGATCCTGTTCATCACCGCGCTGCTGTTCTGGTTCCTCAGCGCCGACAACAAGGCCCACCGCAGTGCCAAGGGCGCCAACCTCGGTGAGCAGCTCAAGGCCCTGAAAGATCCTGCGGTGTGGCGCTACTGCCAGTACTACTCGATCGTCTTCGGCGGCTATGTAGCCCTGGCGCTGTGGATGACCAAGTACTACGTCGCCGAATACGGTTTCAGCCTGCAAAGCGCAGCGCTGCTGGCCGCCTGTTTCTCCTTGCCCGGTGGCGTGCTGCGCGCCGTCGGTGGCTGGATGTCGGACCGCTGGGGGGCGCAGAGCGTGACCTGGTGGGTGCTGTGGGTCAGCTGGATCTGCCTGTTCCTGCTGTCCTACCCGCAGACCCAGCTGCAGGTGCAAACCATCAATGGCCCGCTGGATTTCCACATCGGCCTGAACCCGGTGCTGTTCACCGCACTGCTGTTCATCATCGGCATTGCCTTCGCCTTCGGCAAAGCCTCGGTGTTCAAGTACATCGCCAATGACTACCCGCAAAACATGGGCGCCGTGTCCGGCATCGTCGGCCTGGCTGGCGGCCTCGGCGGCTTCATCCTGCCGATCATGTTCGGCGCCCTGGTGGACCTGACCGGCGTGCGCTCCTCGGCCTTCATGCTGATGTACGGCGTGGTCTGGGTGTCGCTCGTCTGGATGTACTTCAGCGAAGTCCGCAAACGCCCGCTGCTCGGCAAACAGCCGCAGGCGACCTCAAGCCCGTTTTCCAGCATTGCCCAAGGAGAAGACCATGTCGGTTCTTAAACAGCCTGACGCAGGCCCGGTCATACACGACTGGCGCCCTGAAGATCCCGCATTCTGGGGGCGTAGCGGCAAGAAAACCGCCACCCGCAACCTGTGGATTTCGATTCCCGCACTGCTGCTGGCCTTTGCCGTGTGGATGGTCTGGAGCACGGTGATCGTGCGCCTGAACGCCATCGGCTTTACCTTCAGCACCGACCAGCTGTTCTGGCTGGCGGCGTTGCCGGGCTTGTCTGGTGCGACCTTGCGGGTGTTCTACTCGTTCATGGTGCCGATCTTCGGCGGCCGCCGCTGGACCGCTCTGAGCACCGCCTCGCTGTTGCTGCCGACGCTGTGGATGGGCTTTGCCGTACAAGACCCGAGCACCCCCTACAGTGTGTTCGTGATGATTGCCCTGCTGTGCGGCTTTGGCGGCGGCAACTTCGCCTCGAGCATGTCCAACATCAGCTTCTTCTATCCCAAGTCGCAGCAAGGCACAGCCCTGGGCCTGAATGCCGGACTGGGTAACCTCGGCGTCTCGGTGATGCAGTTCGCCGTGCCGCTGGTGATCACCTTCGGTGTGTTCGGTGTACTCGGCGGGCAACCCCAGGTGCTCGCCGACGGCAGCCAGTTGTGGCTGCAGAACGCCGGCTTCCTGTGGGTGCCGTTCATCATTGCCGTGACCCTGCTGGCCTGGTTCGGCATGAACGACCTGTCCAGCGCCAAGGCCTCGTTCAGCGAGCAGGCGGTGATTTTCAAGCGCAAGCACAACTGGCTGATGTGCTGGTTGTACCTGGCCACCTTCGGTTCGTTCATCGGCTTCTCCGCGGCCTTTCCGATGCTGATCAAGACCTCGTTCCCCGAGGTCAACGCCCTGGCCTTCGCCTTCCTCGGCCCGCTGGTCGGTGCCCTGGTGCGCCCCCTGGGCGGCTGGGTGGCCGACAAGTTCGGTGGCGCCCGGGTGACCCTGTGGAACTTCGTGCTGATGATCGTGATGGTCTTCGGCGTGCTGCACTTCATCCCGCAGCAGGGCGCCGCTGGCAACTTCTACGGCTTCCTCGGCATGTTCATGCTGCTGTTCTTCACCACCGGCATCGGCAACGGTTCGACCTTCCGCATGATCCCGGTGATCTTCCGCACCCTGCATGAAAAGCTCGCCGCCGGCAAAGGCGCGAAGGGCCACGAGCAGGCGCTGAAAAACGCCGGCAAGGAATCCGCTGCGGTGCTCGGTTTCAGTTCGGCCATGGGGGCCTTTGGCGCCTTCTTCATTCCCAAGACCTTCGGCAGTTCGATGGCCATGACCGGTAGCCCGGCGATGGCGTTCTACATGTTCGTCGGTTTTTACCTGAGCTGCATTGTCGTGACCTGGTGGTGGTACGCGCGCAAAGGCGCCGAAGCACCCTGCTGACAGGACCCGAATTCAACTTTTGCGTGGGTGGGGCACAGAACCCCGCAGCAAGCCTGAGAGGAAAGCATCATGAGTCATCTGCTCGATCAATTGCGGTTCTTCAACCGCAAGCAAAACGAGTTTTCCGACGGTCACGGCGAGACTCGCAAAGAGTCGCGCGACTGGGAGAACGTCTACCGTTCACGCTGGCAGTACGACAAGATCGTGCGCTCCACCCACGGGGTGAACTGCACCGGTTCGTGCTCGTGGAAAATCTACGTGAAGAACGGCCTGATCACCTGGGAAACCCAGCAGACCGATTACCCGCGGACCCGCAACGACCTGCCCAACCACGAACCGCGCGGCTGTCCACGGGGCGCCAGCTACAGCTGGTACATCTACAGCGCCAACCGCTTGAAGTACCCGAAGATCCGCAAGCCGCTGCTCAAGCTGTGGCGTGAGGCGCGCCAGAGCATGGCGCCGGTCGAGGCCTGGGCGAGCATTGTCGAGAACAAGGCCAAGGCCGACTCGTACAAGAGCAAGCGCGGCATGGGCGGCTTCATCCGCTCCAGCTGGGATGAGGTCACCGAGATCATCGCCGCAGCCAACGTCTATACCGTCAAGCAGTACGGCCCTGACCGGGTGGTGGGCTTCTCGCCGATCCCGGCCATGTCCATGGTTAGCTACGCTGCCGGTGCCCGCTACCTGTCGCTGATCGGCGGCACCTGCCTGAGCTTCTACGACTGGTACTGTGACCTGCCACCGGCTTCGCCGATGGTCTGGGGCGAGCAGACCGACGTGCCGGAATCGGCCGACTGGTACAACTCCAACTACATCATTGCCTGGGGCTCCAACGTCCCGCAGACCCGTACCCCGGATGCACACTTCTTCACCGAGGTACGCTACAAGGGCACCAAGACCGTGGCCATCACCCCCGACTACTCGGAAGTGGCCAAGCTCACCGACCTGTGGCTGAACCCCAAGCAGGGCACCGACGCGGCCCTGGCCCAGGCGTTCAACCATGTAATCTTCAAAGAATTCCACCTCGACCAGCCGAGCGCCTATTTCACCGAGTACGCCAAGCGTTACACCGACCTGCCGGTGCTGGTGCTGCTCAAGCCCATGCTGGGTACCGCACCGGGCGCCGGGTATCAGCCGGACCGCTTCCTGCGGGCCTCGGACCTGGCCGGTAATCTCGGCCAGGACAACAACCCCGAGTGGAAAACCATCGCCCTCGATGCCGACGGCGAGCTGGTGTCGCCGCAGGGTTCGATCGGCTATCGCTGGGGCGAGCAGGGCAAGTGGAACATCCTGCCGCGTGAAGGCGGTGCCGGTCGCGAAATCGACCTGACCCTGAGCCTGATCGGTGGCGATGTCGCCGAAGTGGCCTTCCCGTACTTTGCCGGCGAATCCCACGAGCACTTCCAGCATGTGGCCGGTGATGCCGTGCAATATCGCCGTGTGCCGGTGCGCAGCCTGACCCTGGCTGATGGCAGCCAGGTCAAGGTCGCTACCGTGTTCGACCTGTCGGCAGCAAACCTTGCCATCGACCGTGGCCTGGGTGGCGCCAACGTCGCCCGCGATTATGACGACGCTAGCGTACCGGGCACCCCGGCCTGGCAAGAGCAGATCACCGGCGTCAGCCGCGAGAAAGCCATCCAGATCGCCCGCGAGTTTGCCGACAACGCCGACAAGACCCGTGGCCGCTCGATGATCATCGTCGGTGCGGCGATGAACCACTGGTACCACATGGACATGAACTACCGCGGGCTGATCAACATGCTCATGCTCTGCGGTTGCGTCGGCCAGACCGGTGGCGGCTGGGCCCACTATGTCGGCCAGGAAAAACTGCGTCCGCAGTGCGGCTGGCTGCCACTGGCCTTCGGCCTGGACTGGAACCGTCCGCCTCGGCAGATGAACGGCACCAGCTTCTTCTACGCCCACAGCTCGCAGTGGCGTCACGAGAAGATGAACATGCACGACGTGCTCTCGCCGCTGGCCGACAAGCGCCAGTTCCCCGAGCACGCCCTGGACTACAACATCCGCGCCGAACGCGCCGGCTGGTTGCCCAGCGCGCCACAGCTCAACCGTAACCCGCTGCACATCTGCCGCGACGCCGCGGCCGCCGGCATGGCGCCCAAGGACTATGTGGTCAAGGGCTGGCAAGACGGCAGCCTGCGCTTTGCCTGCGAACAGCCGGACAACCCGGTGAACTTCCCGCGCAACATGTTCATCTGGCGTTCCAACCTGCTGGGCTCCTCGGGCAAGGGCCACGAGTACATGCTCAAGTACCTGCTCGGTACCCGCAACGGCGTGATGAACGAAGACATCGGCCAGGTCGGCGACTGCAAGCCGCAGGAAGCCGAGTGGGTCGACGAGGGTGCCATCGGCAAGCTCGACCTGGTGACTACCCTGGATTTCCGCATGTCCTCGACCTGCGTGTATTCCGACATCGTCCTGCCGACCGCGACCTGGTACGAGAAGGACGACATGAACACCTCGGACATGCACCCCTTCATCCACCCGCTGTCGGCGGCCATCGATCCGGCCTGGGAATCGCGTTCCGACTGGGAAATCTACAAGGGCATTGCCAAGGCTTTTTCGAAGATGGCCGAGGGGCATCTGGGCATCGAACAGGATCTGGTTACCGTACCGCTGATGCACGACAGCGTCGGCGAACTGGCCCAGCCGTTCGGCGGCACCGACTGGAAAACCGCGGGCGTCGCACCGCAGCCCGGCAAGAACGCGCCGAACATCCAGGTGGTCGAGCGCAACTACCCGAACATCTACAAGCAGTTCACCTCGCTCGGCCCGCTGCTGGAAAAACTCGGCAACGGCGGCAAGGGCATCAACTGGAACACCGATGAGGAAGTGAAATTCCTCGGCGAACTGAACTACCGCGAAAACGATGCGGGCATCAGCCAGGGCCGGCCGAAGATCGATACCGCGATCGATGCGGCGGAAGTCATCCTCTCGCTGGCCCCGGAAACCAACGGCCATGTGGCGGTCAAGGCCTGGGCGGCATTGTCCGAGTTCACCGGCATCGACCACAGCCACCTGGCGCTGTCCAAGGCGCACGAGGCGATTCGCTTCCGTGATATCCAGGCGCAGCCGCGCAAGATCATCTCCAGCCCGACCTGGTCGGGGCTCGAAGACGATCATGTCAGCTACAACGCCGGTTACACCAACGTCCACGAGAACATCCCGTGGCGCACCATCACCGGCCGCCAGCAGTTCTACCAGGATCACCCGTGGATGCAGGCTTTCGGTGAGCAATTGATGAGCTATCGGCCGCCGGTCAACACCCAGACCATCGCCGCGGTGAAAGGCAAGCGCAGCAACGGCCACACCGAGATCGTCCTGAACTGGATCACCCCGCACCAGAAGTGGGGCATCCACAGCACCTACAGCGACAACCTGCTGATGCTCACCCTCAGCCGTGGCGGGCCGATTGTCTGGCTCTCGGAAATCGACGCACAGCGCGCCGGTATCGAGGACAACGACTGGATCGAGTGCTTCAACGCCAACGGTGCGCTGACTGCCCGCGCGGTGGTCAGCCAGCGGGTCAAGGAAGGCATGGTGATGATGTACCACGCCCAGGAACGGATCGTGAACGTACCCGGCTCGGAAACCACCAAGACCCGCGGCGGCCACCACAACTCGGTGACCCGCGTGGTGCTCAAACCGACCCACATGATCGGCGGCTATGCCCAGCAGGCCTATGGGTTCAACTATTACGGCACGGTCGGTTGCAACCGCGACGAATTCGTCGTGGTGCGCAAGATGGCCAAGGTCGACTGGCTCGACGGATCGCGCGGCGATGAGCTGCCACGTCCGCTGCCGACCGAGATGGAATAAGGAGTGCTGTCATGAAGATTCGTTCACAAGTTGGCATGGTCCTGAACCTGGACAAATGCATCGGCTGTCACACCTGTTCGATCACCTGCAAGAACGTCTGGACCAGCCGTGAAGGCATGGAATACGCCTGGTTCAACAACGTCGAAACCAAGCCTGGGGTCGGTTACCCGAAAGAGTGGGAGAACCAGGACAAGTGGAAGGGCGGCTGGGTGCGCAACAGCAACGGCAGCATCAACCCGCGCATCGGCGGCAAGTTCCGGGTGCTGGCGAACATCTTCGCCAACCCCGATCTGCCGGGCCTTGACGATTACTACGAGCCGTTCGACTTCGATTACCAGCACCTGCATACCGCGCCTTTGGGCGAGCATCAGCCGACGGCGCGGCCGCGCTCGCTGGTGTCGGGCAAGCGCATGGAAAAGATCGAATGGGGTCCGAACTGGGAAGAAATCCTCGGCACCGAGTTCGCCAAGCGCCGCAAAGACAAGAACTTCGACCAGATCCAGGCCGACATCTACGGCGAGTACGAAAACACCTTCATGATGTACCTGCCGCGCCTGTGCGAGCACTGCCTGAACCCGGCCTGCGCGGCGTCGTGCCCGAGCGGGGCGATCTACAAGCGTGAGGAGGACGGCATTGTCCTGATCGACCAGGAGAAGTGCCGCGGCTGGCGCATGTGCATCAGCGGCTGCCCGTACAAGAAGATCTACTTCAACTGGAAAAGCGGCAAGTCCGAGAAGTGCATCTTCTGCTACCCACGGATCGAAGCCGGGATGCCGACGGTCTGTGCCGAAACCTGTGTCGGACGTATCCGTTACCTCGGTGTGCTGCTGTACGACGCCGACCGCATCAGCGAAGTGGCCAGCACTGCCAATGAGCATGACCTGTACGAGAAGCAACTGGAGATCTTCCTCGATCCGAACGATCCGGCGGTGATTCGCCAGGCCCTGAAAGATGGCGTGCCGCAGTCGGTGATCGATGCCGCGCAACGCTCGCCGGTGTACAAGATGGCCGTTGACTGGAAGCTGGCGCTGCCGCTGCACCCTGAGTACCGCACGCTGCCGATGGTCTGGTACGTACCGCCACTGTCGCCGATCCAGAACGCTGCCGCCGCTGGCACCGTGGGCATTAACGGGGTGATCCCGGATGTCGACAGCCTGCGCATTCCGCTGCGCTACCTGGCCAACCTGCTCACTGCCGGTGACGAGAAACCGGTCAAGCGTGCGCTCAAACGCCTGCTGGCCATGCGTGCCTACAAACGTTCCGAACAGGTTGAAGGTGTACAGGACCTGCAGGTGTTGAAAGACGTGGGCTTGAGTGTGAACCAGGTCGAGGAAATGTACCGCTACCTGGCCATCGCCAACTACGAGGACCGCTACGTGGTGCCGAGCGCGCACCGTGAAGAGGCCATGAGCGACGCCTTCGCCGAACGTTCCGGTTGCGGCTTCAGTTTCGGCAGCGGCTGCAGCGGCAGCTCCGACACCAACATGTTCGGGGCGAAGAAGGCCAACCGCCGCGACATCCTCAAAACCGTACAGTTGTGGGAGGACTGAGCATGCGCATCCTCAAAGTGATTTCGCTGCTGCTCGATTACCCGACCGAGACCCTGGTCGCCGGCCGTGATGAGCTGGAGCAGGCGATCCTCCAGGCGCGGGAAATCAGCCCGCGTCAGCGCGGCGCGCTGTTCGAACTGCTGGAGCTGATTTGCAACAACGACCTGATGGATGGCCAGGAGCACTACGGTGCGCTGTTCGGCCGAGGCCGGGCGCTGTCGCTGCTGCTGTTCGAGCATGTGCATGGCGAGTCGCGCGACCGTGGCCAGGCCATGGTCGACATGCTCGCCCAGTATGAAGAGGCGGGCTTTGCCATCGGCGTCAAGGAGCTGCCGGACTACATCCCGCTGTACCTGGAATACCTCTCGACCCGCGACGACCTCGAGGCCCGCGAGGGCCTGGCCGATGTCGCGCACCTGCTGGCCTTGCTCGCCGCGCGCCTGGAGGAGCGCGAGAGCGCCTACGCCAGTTGCTTCCGTGCGCTGTTGCAGATCGCCGGTGCCGAACCGCACCAGGCCGTGGCCGACCTGCGTGAACAGGTCGCCGCCGAGCAGCGCGACGACTCCCTCGAAGCCCTGGACAAGATCTGGGAAGAGGAGGCGGTGGATTTCCTCAAGGCCGAGCAGCAAGAGCGTTGCAGCGCCCTGCCAAGTGCGCCGGGCAAGGCCCGCGAAGAAAGCGCGGTGCCGCTGCACTGGGTTGATTTTCAGCATCAAGGGCCTGCCAGCGCGCAGGCTACGGAGGTGGGCAATGTCTAAATGGAATCTGTTGGCGTTCGGGGTGTATCCCTACATCGCTCTGGCGGTCTGCCTGCTGGGCAGCTGGGCGCGTTTCGACCTGTCGCAGTACACCTGGAAGGCCAGCTCCAGCCAGATGCTCTCCGGGCGCGGCATGCGCGCGGCGAGCAACCTGTTTCACGTCGGTGTGCTGTTCGTCCTGGCCGGGCACTTTGTCGGCCTGCTGACACCCGCTTCGGTCTATCACCATGTGATCAGCACTGAAAACAAGCAACTGCTGGCGATGGTCTCCGGCGGCTTTTTCGGCCTGCTGTGCCTGATCGGCCTGATCATGCTGATCCACCGGCGTCTGACCGATGCGCGGGTTCGCGCCACCTCCAACACCTCGGACATCCTGATCCTGCTGGTGCTGCTGGCGCAGCTGGTGCTCGGTTTGCTGACCATTGTCGCCTCCACCGGACACATGGACGGCTCGGTGATGGTGATGCTCGCCGAGTGGGCGCAGAACACCGTGCTGTTGCGTCCGATAGAGGCCGCGGCCGCCATCGCACCGGTCAGCCTGGTGTACAAGCTGCACGTGTTGCTTGGCCTGACCCTGTTCGTGCTGTTCCCCTTCACCCGCCTGGTGCACATCGTCAGCGCACCGGTCTGGTACCTGGGACGGCGCTATCAAATCGTTCGGCAGAAAATCTGAGGAGACGATCATGTCAAGCGGATGTGGATGTGGCGGCGGTAATGGTGGTGGCGGCGGTTGCGCCTCTTCAACGGTCGTTGAACCCGAGCTGGCAGTAGAGGCGGTGGAGCTCGCAGCGCCAGCGCAGTTGATCGCCAGCAGCGAGCAGGAGTGGCCGATCATCAGCGTCAATGCGGTACCGATCAGCCCTCAGGCCATGGCCCAGGAGCTGCAATATCACCCGGCAGCGGACCGTGAGGAGGCAGTATTCATGGCCGCCCGCGCCCTGGTGATCCGCGAGCTGTTGCAGCAGAGGATCGCCGAGCTGGGCCTTTCGCTGCAGGTCGGCGCGGGTGAGAACGAAGAGGAAGCGGCGACGCGCTTGCTGCTGGAGCGCGAGGTACAGGTGCCTGAGTGTGACGAGGCCACCTGCCTGCGCTACTACGACAGCAACCGCGGGCGCTTTCACAGCGCGCCGTTGCTGGCGGTGCGGCACATTCTGCTCGAATGTGCCCCGGACGATGCCGAGGCGCGCAGCCTGGCGCTGAGCCAGGCCGAGATCCTGCAGCAGCGTCTGGCGCAATTTCCCGAGCAGTTTGCTGAACTCGCATTGAAGTACTCGGCTTGCCCGTCGAAGGCGCAGGGCGGTGAACTGGGGCAGATCAGCAAGGGCCAGACGGTCCCCGAGCTGGAACGTCAGCTGTTCACCCTGGCGCCGGGGCTGGCCGACAAACCGCTGGAAAGCCGCTATGGCTGGCATGTACTGAGCGTCGACCAGCGTATCGAAGGGCAGCAATTGCCTTACGAGGCGGTCGCCACGGCGATCCGCACCCAGCTGCAACAAGGTGTCTGGCAGAAGGCGGTGGTTCAGTACCTGCAGACCCTGATCGGCGCTGCGGACATTCGCGGTATCCAGCTACAAGGCGCCGATTCGCCACTGGTGCAGTAATCAGCAAGACAAGGGGAAGGTGATGAGCACGGTGATGCAGGATGGATTCGGACGGCAGATTGACTATCTGCGTATGTCAGTGACCGATCGTTGTGATTTTCGCTGTGTGTACTGCATGGCCAAGAACATGACCTTCCTGCCGCGTCAGCAGGTACTCACCCTCGAGGAACTGCAGCGCCTGGCAACGCTGTTCGTTGGCCAGGGGGTGCGCAAGATCCGCCTGACCGGCGGGGAGCCGTTGATCCGTCCGGGGATTGTCGATCTGTGCCGTCACATTGCCGCCTTGCCGGGCTTGCGCGAACTGGTGATGACCAGCAATGGCTCGCAGTTGCAGCGCCTGGCCCGACCGCTGGTGGATGCCGGAGTCAAACGCATGAACATCAGCCTCGACAGCCTGGACAGAGAGCGCTTTCGCGCGATTACCCGCAATGGCGATCTCGATCAGGTGCTGCGGGGAATCGAAGCTGCAAGCACGGCAGGGTTCGATCGGATCAAACTCAACTGTGTGGTGATGAAGGGGCGCAACTTCGATGAGGTGCTGGCGCTGGTGCAGTACGCCATCGACCTGGGCATCGACATCACCTTCATTGAAGAAATGCCGCTGGGTGAAGTAGGCCGCTCGCGTGGCGAGTCCTTCTGTTCCAGTGACGAGGTGCGGGCGCTGATTGCCAGTCGTCATGCCTTGCTCGACAGCGCAGAGAACAGCGGCGGGCCGGCGCGCTATGTGCGCCTGGCGCAGCATCCGCAGACGCGTATCGGGTTTATCTCGCCCAATAGTCATAACTTCTGTGCCAGCTGTAACCGGGTACGGATGACCGTGGAAGGGCGTTTGCTGTTGTGCCTGGGACAGGAGGATTCGCTGGATTTGCGCGGGTTGTTGCGCCGTTATCCGCTGGATGACCAGCCGATTGTCAGTGCGGTGCAGCAGGCCTTGCGGGGTAAACCGCTGCGGCATGATTTCGATGCCGGGGGAGAGGTGCAGATTCTGCGATTCATGAATATGAGTGGCGGCTAGCCTTCAAATTCACACCCATTCCTGTAG
>JBOICD010000024.1:0-15480 GCA_050739855.1 Pseudomonas sp. | reverse complement strand
CGACAACGGTTCGGTGGTGATGATGTAGCTGCCCGCAGGTAGCACCTTGCCACTCAGGCGCGGCTCCAGCTCATCCAGGTGAGCATTACAGGCCAGCACCAGGCTGCCGGCCCGCACGCTGCCGTGGGCGCACCGCACTTGTACGGTGGCACCGTGGTTGATCTCCAGCACCGGGCTGTGTTCAAAGATCCGTACACCCAGGGCGGCCGCCGCACGGGCTTCGCCCAGCACCAGGTTGAGCGGGTGCAGGTGGCCCGAGCCACGGTCGATCAAGCCGCCGGCGTAAACCGCGGAGGCGACCACTTCGTGCATCCGCTCAGGGCCGACCAGTTGGGTTTCATGGCGGTAGTCCAGGGCTGCCAGGCTGTCCTGCTCGGCGCGAAAGGCGGTGAACTGGGCCGGGGTATTGGCCAGTTCGCAGAAGCCCCAGCGCAGGTCGCAGTCGATGTTGTGCTCGTTGATGCGCTTGGCCACCACTTCGACCGATTCGATGCCGGCCCGCTGCAGATATTTCACCCCGTCCTGGCCGACGTAGCGAGCAAAGCCTTCGACTTCATGGCCGATGCCGCGGATCAGTTGGCCGCCGTTGCGGCCACTGGCACCCCAGCCGATACGCCGGGCTTCCAGGAGGATCACCGAGAGGCCGCGCTGGGCCAGTTCGATGGCGGTGTTGACGCCGGTAAAACCGCCGCCGATCACGCACACGTCGGCACTGAGTTCAGCGCTCAATACCGGGTGTTCAGGCATCGCAGCAACCGATGCCCGGTAGTAGGAGCTGGCATGTTGCGCAGCAGGATTCATAGAGGCTCCCTGGTTCATTTGTTCGACTTCACTTTGCTCCAGGAGCGGGTCATCACCCGCATGATCTGCGGGCTCGGGGTGCTGGAGACGTACAGTTTGTCCAGCACCGCTTGCGGCGGGTACACCTCAGGGTTCTTGACCAGGTCGGCGTCCATGTACTGCTGGGACGGTGGAACGGCGTTGGCATAACCGACGGTGGCGCTGACCTTGGCGATCACTTGCGGGTCGAGCAGGTAGTTCACAAAGGCATAGGCTTCTTTCGGGTTGCTGGCGTCGGCGGGAATGGCCAGCAGGTCGAACCACAGGTTGGCGCCTTCCTTGGGAATGGCGTAGGCAATGTTGACGCCGTTGTTGGCTTCCTTGGCGCGGTTGGCCGCCTGGAACACATCGCCGGAATAGCCGAAGGCCACGCAGATATCACCGTTGGCCAGGTCGGAAACGTACTTGGAGGAGTGGAAGTAGGTGATATAGGGGCGCAGGCTCAGCAGCTTGGCCTCGGCCTTTTTGTAGTCCTCGACATTATTGCTGCGCGGGTCCATGCCCATGTAGTTGAGGATCGCCGGGAACAGTTCATCCGCCGAGTCCATGAAGGACACGCCGCATTTGCTGAGCTTCTTGAGGTTCTCCGGTTCGAACATCACCGCCCACGAGTCGATGTGATCGACCCCCAGCACCTGCTTGACCTTGTCGACGTTGTAACCGATGCCATTGGTGCCCCACAGGTAAGGCACCGAGTGCTGGTTGCCGCTGTCGTTCTCTTCCAGGGCCTTGAGCAGCACCGGGTCGAGGTTTTTCCAGTTCGGCAGTTGTTCGCGGTCGAGTTTCAGGAACGCGCCGGCTTTGACCTGGCGCGCGAGAAAGTGGTTGGAAGGCACGACCACGTCGTAACCGGTGCGACCGGCCAGCAACTTGCCTTCCAGGGTTTCGTTGGAGTCGAACACGTCATAGATGACCTTGATGCCGGTGCTGCCCTGGAAATCCGCCAGGGTGGTTTCACCGATATAGTCGGTCCAGTTGTACACGCTGACACTGGGCTGGGCCTGGGCTGTGGCGCTGACCAGCAGCGCCAGGGTCGCACTTGCAACTGTTTTCAATGAACGCATATCGACACCTCTTGGAATTGTTTTATCGATGTTGGTTACCCGGCACGGCTCAGACGCTGAGCAGCAAGAACTCCCGCTCCCACGAACTGATCACGCGCTTGAAGTTTTCATGTTCGGCGCGCTTGACCGCGACATAGCCACGCACAAACTTGCTGCCCAGGTGCTGCTCGACGCTCGGGCAATCTTCCATGTTGGCCAAGGCATCTTCGATGGTGATCGGCAGACGCAGGTTGCGCCGCTCATAGGCGCGGCCCTGCACCGGGGCGCTGGGGTTGATCTTCTCGACCATGCCCAGGTAGCCGCACAGCAGGCTCGCGGCAATCGCCAGGTAAGGGTTGGCGTCGGCACCCGGCAGGCGGTTTTCCACGCGCATGGCGTCGGGGCTCGAGGTCGGCACACGCAAGCCCACGGTGCGGTTCTCTTCACCCCACTCGACGTTCACCGGTGCCGAGGTATCGGGCAGGAAACGGCGGAACGAGTTGACGTTGGGGGCGAACATCGGCAACACCTTGGGGATGTACTTCTGCAGGCCGCCGATGTGCTGCAGGAACAGCTCGCTCATTTGCCCGTCTTCGTTGACGAAAATCGGTTTGCCGGTGGTGATGTCGATCACGCTCTGGTGCAGGTGCATGGCGCTGCCGGGCTCGTCGCCCACCGGCTTGGCCATGAAGGTGGCGGTGACGTTGTGCTTGAGCGCCGCCTCACGCATGGTGCGCTTGAACACGGTGATCTGGTCGGCCAGGTCCAGGGCGTCGCCGTGGCGGAAGTTGATTTCCATCTGCGCCGGACCGTCTTCATGGATCAGCGTGTCGAGGTCCAGGCCCTGGGCTTCGCACCAGTCGTAGACGTCTTCGAACAGCGGGTCGAATTCGTTGGCAGCATCAATGGAGAACGACTGCCGACCGCTTTCGGCGCGGCCTGAACGGCCCAGCGGCGCCTGCAGGGGCAGGTCCGGGTCTTCGCAGCGCTGGGTCAGGTAGAACTCCATCTCGGGCGCAACGATCGGCTGCCAGCCCTTGTCGGCATACAGCTTGAGTACTTTTTTCAGGACGTTGCGTGGCGACAGTTCAATCGGGTTGCCCTGCTTGTCGAAGGTATCGTGGATGACGATGGCGGTCGGCTCGATGGCCCATGGCACCACGTATACCGCGGCGGAGTCCGGGCGGCAGATCATGTCGATGTCGGCCGGATCGAGCAGGTCGTAGTAGATGTCGTCGTCGACGAAATCCCCGGTTACCGTTTGCAACAACACACTTTCCGGCAGGCGCATGCCTCGCTCATGCAGGAACTTGTTGGTGGGTGCGATTTTGCCGCGGGCGATACCGGTCAGGTCACTGACCACGCACTCGACTTCGGTAATCTTGTGTTCTTTCAGCCACGCAGACAGCTGATCGAAAGGGGCATTCATAAAGACCTCGTTATTGGTTTTATTCCGCGCCAGGACCAGCGATCAAGGCCGGTATGCCGTCTGGACGACTTCCCCTGCAGCGCGTTGAGGTCTATCTTGGGTGAGCCTTGAACATCCATCTATCCACTTTTCGCAGGATAAAATGCACCAAAAGAGTGCACAAAGAGCCGCTCATGACAACGGAAAGTCCGTTTCAGGTACAAGCTTTCAGCACCGCCGACGTCGGCGAACAAGTGCGTGCCACACCCAGCTGGACCCAGCATTACCAGCAGATGTCACCCGGGCATTTCGCCGGTCAAGTGCGTTGCCTGGACCTGCAGGGCGTGGAGATCTACGAAGAATTCATGAACACCCGGGTCGAGCAGAATTTCAGTGCGCCGCCGGGTGCCCTGGCGTTCTGTTTTGATCGCACCGACAACAGCCTGTACCTGCTCAACGGCGAGAGCCGCAACATCTGGATCACCCCGGAGAACTACCAGGAAGTGGCGGTGGTGTTCGGCCCTGAGTTCGTCCAGCGTCACAGCCTGGACATCGCCCGTCTCGAAGGGCTGTTCATGGCGCCGCTCAATTCGGGGCAGAACGCGCTGTTCGGGCGCTGGTTGAGCAGCACCCTGACGCGCCTGGGCCAGGAGACCGATCTGCCGAACCGTGAAGCGCTGGCCGAGCAGCTGCTTGAAGATTGTCTGTTCATTCTCGACAACGCCTGTGTACGTCTGGATCGCGGCGCGCTGTGGCGGCGTACCGAGGAGCGCACGATCATGCGCCGGGTCGGCGAGTGGGCCGCCGACTGTCCGGAAGAGACCCTCAACCTGCTGGAACTGGCGCAGGTCGCCGGGGTGTCGTTGCGTCAGCTGCAGCAGGCGTTCAAGGCCTTTACCGGCATGACCCCGGCGCACTGGCTGCGCTTGCGCCGCCTGAACAGTGCGCGCCGCGAACTGCTGGGCAGCCGGGCGGGCGCCAGTACCGTGGCGGAAGTGGCCATGCACTGGTCGTTCTGGCACCTGGGGCGGTTCTCCAGCAGTTACCAGCAACTGTTCAAGGAGTTGCCCAGCGAAACGCTGAAACGAGCACAGCAGCGCACTTGAGCTGCGAAAAGCTGCGTATCTGACTCTGTCGGCGAGAGGGCCTGCAGTGGTATGTTCTGTCGAATAAATGAAGTCGATAGATTGGAAAGATCATGCCAAGAGCCTCTCACCAAGACCTGCGTCGCGCGTTTCGTCAACTCCTTGCTTCCCCTGCCTGTTACCACACGGCTTCCGTGTTTGACCCGATGTCGGCGCGTATCGCCGCCGACCTGGGTTTCGAGGTAGGTATTCTGGGTGGTTCGGTCGCTTCCCTGCAGGTGCTGGCCGCACCTGATTTTGCCTTGATTACCCTCAGCGAGTTCGCCGAGCAGGCCACGCGTATTGGCCGGGTGGCGCAATTGCCGGTGATTGCCGACGCCGACCACGGCTACGGCAACGCCTTGAACGTCATGCGTACCGTCACCGAGCTGGAGCGTGCCGGCATTGCCGCGCTGACGATTGAAGACACCTTGTTGCCAGCCCAGTTCGGACGCAAGTCCACCGACCTGATCAGCATTGCCGAGGGCGTCGGCAAGATCCGTGCGGCCCTGGAAGCGCGCGTCGATCCGGAGCTGTCGATCATCGCCCGGACCAACGCCGCGTTGATCCCGGTCGAAGAAGTGATTGCCCGCACCGTGGCCTATCAGAATGCCGGCGCCGACGCGCTGTGCATGGTCGGCATCCGCGACTTCGACCACCTCGAACAGATCGCCAAACACCTGAGCGTGCCGTTGATGCTGGTGACCTACGGCAACCCACAGCTGCACGACGATGCACGCCTGGCGCAACTGGGTGTGCGCATTGCCGTAGACGGCCACGGCGCTTACTTCGCCGCGATCAAGGCGACCTACGACTGCCTGCGTGAGCAACGGCGGATCACCAGCAGCGCTTCGGACCTGAGCGCTACCGAACTTACCCATACCTACACCGTACCAGGCGACTACATCGTCTGGGCCCGTGAGTACATGGACGTCAACGAATAGGCCACGGGTCTTGCTGCAACAACTCTCAACAAATGGACAAGCGGAACAATTCATGAAGAAGACAGTGGGGGTACTTTCAGGCCTGGTAGTTGCCGTGGCTGCAGCCTGCACGGCCGGCGCCTGGTACACCGGCAAGCAATTGCCTGAAGTGCTTGAGCAGGCCATGGTGCAAGCCAATGTTCAGCTCAAGCAATCGTCGGGGGTGAGCGGTAAAGTGACCCTGGAGCTGGCGTCGCTGGAATCACACCTGTTCTCCAGTACCGCGCATTACCGGGTCAAGGTCACCGAGCTCAAGGGCGCTGACGGGGCGGAGAGTTTCGAGCTGGGTGTTGTCGATCATATCGAGCACGGCCCGTTGCCCTGGAGCCGGGTCAAGGCGTTGAAACTCATGCCGGTGATGGCGGCCAGTAACTACGCCCTGGAGAAGGACGCGTTCACTGCCGAGTGGTTCGCCGCCAGCGGTGAGGTGCCGCCGGTATACGGGCAGAACAGCCTGGGCTACGACGGCTCGACAGACGGCACGCTGATCATGCCGCCCATGCAAGTGACCGAGGTGGGTGGGGCCACAACCAAATTCTCCGGTCTGGCGATTCAGGCCAGCGGTACGCGCGATGGCGAGCAGATCAAATTCAGTGGTACTGCGCCGAGCTTCAGCCTGAACCATGTTGACGAGCAAAGCGGGCGGTTGAAGTTAGAGCTGAACAACCTGAGCCTTGTCGGTGACTTGAACAAGACGCCCTATGGTTTCTATGTCGGCCGCACCGACTTGAAGCTTGACCAGGTCAGTGCGAGCATGGGCGAGGAGCAGAAAGTTCTATTGCTCAAGCAACTTGAGCAGAGCAGCGAGTCCCGGGCGGATGGCGATCAGTTTGGCGGCAGCATCGTCTACAAAGTTGGCGACATCAACTTTGATGGCCAGCCGGTAGGTTCCAGTGCAATGGTCTGGAACATGAAGAACATTGATATGCCAGCCATGCAGACCCTGATTGCCTGGTACCAGAGCCGTCTGCCGGAGTTCGAGACGGCAGCGGCGCAAGGTCAGGTTTTGCCGACCTTGCCGATGACCGAGGCTGAAAAGGCCGAGGTCAGCGCCAACGTCCAGCAACTACTGGCCGCGAAGCCGCAGATTGCCCTGGAGGACTTTTCGTTCAAGACGGCCAATGGCGAAAGCCACTTCAAGCTGAGTGTCGATCTGGGCAAACCGTCTTCCCTGGAACTGCCATCGGCCGAGCTGTACAAGCAGATGATCACTCAGGTGCACAGTACGCTGCAGCTGTCCAAACCCATGATTGGCGATCTGGCTACCCTGCAGGCCCGCCTGCAGGGCCAGAGCGACGCGCAGGTGCTTGCCCAGCAAGCGTCGCAAACCGGGGAAATGGTCGGCATGATGGCGGTGCAGAGCCAGATGGCCACGGTGCAGGGCAACGACATCCTGGCCAATCTGCACTATGCCGACGGTAGGGTCGACTTCAACGGCCAGAAAATGACCGTCGAGCAGTTTGCCAGCCTGATCATGGCCAACCTCGGTGCCATGCGCCCGACCGAGGGATGATGGCTTGCCCCGGGGCGACAAGTCAGTCGTTCCGGGGCTTGTTTCACTAAAAAAACCTTTTGAATTCATCCGATTATCTGTAGCCTTCGGCATCCCATAAAAACCCGAGGCCGCAGAAGGTCTTTGGTTCTGCCAGCAGCGCCGTTCAGCGCCTTGTCTGCAGAACCGGTAACCGATTTGCCAGGGCTCGGTGATACACTCGACTTACGCGCACAAGCGCCTGCAGGTCCAGCGATCATGACCCATATTTCCGAACGCCTTTTGGTCCAAGCCCACCTCGATGCCAAGCAGCCCAAGCCGCTGACACCCGAGCAAGAGGCCGACTATCGCGCCGCCATCGCCGCCGAACTCAAGGCGCAGAACGCGGTGCTGGTTGCCCATTACTACTGTGATCCGGTGATCCAGGCCCTGGCCGAGGAAACCGGCGGCTGCGTCTCCGACTCACTGGAAATGGCCCGCTTCGGCAACAAGCACCAAGCCAGCACGGTGATCGTCGCCGGCGTGCGCTTCATGGGCGAGACGGCAAAAATCCTCAACCCGGAAAAGCGCGTACTGATGCCGACCCTGGAAGCGACCTGTTCGCTTGACCTGGGTTGCCCGGTCGAAGAGTTTTCAGCGTTCTGCGACAAGCACCCGGAGCGCACCGTGGTGGTCTATGCCAATACCTCGGCGGCGGTCAAAGCCCGTGCCGACTGGGTGGTGACCTCCAGCTGCGCGCTGGAAATCGTCGAGAGCCTGATGGACAACGGCGAAACCATCATCTGGGGCCCGGACCAGCACCTGGGCCGCTATATCCAGAAACAGACCGGCGCTGACATGCTGCTCTGGGATGGCGCCTGCATCGTCCATGAAGAGTTCAAGTCGCGGCAGTTGGCCGATATGAAGGCCTTGTACCCCGATGCCGCGATCCTGGTGCACCCGGAGTCGCCGGAAGCGGTGATTGATCTGGCGGATGCTGTCGGCTCCACCAGCCAGCTGATTGCTGCGGCACAAACGCTGCCGAACAAGACCTTCATCGTCGCCACCGACCGCGGCATCTTCTACAAGATGCAGCAGCTGTGCCCGGACAAAGTCTTCATCGAGGCCCCTACGGCCGGTAACGGCGCGGCCTGCCGTAGTTGCGCCCATTGCCCGTGGATGGCCATGAATACCCTGGAGCGCACCCTGCAGTGCCTGCGTGAAGGCAGCAACGAGATCTTCGTCGAACCTGCGCTGATTCCCCAGGCGATCAAGCCGCTCAAACGCATGCTCGATTTTACCCAGGCTGCGCGGATGAAGTTGTCCGGTAACGCTTGAGGCATTTATCGCGGGGCAAGCCCGCTCCCACAGTGGGAGCGGGCTTGCCCCGCGATGCATTTCAAATCATTAGCGCATCATGTCCTTGACCATCCGCTGCTGCTCCAGCAATTCACGCTGACGCGCATCGATCTTCGACGCCAACACGAAGTTGTTGCCGGCCCGCTGCTTGGCATAGTCGAGCTGCTGCAGCGCCTGATCAAAGTCGCCCACCAGAGCAAAGTATTCGGCACGCGCCTGGTGCAAGCCGATGGTATTGCCGGACAAACCGCGAACCTCAGCGACGTCATACCAGACATCCGGATCTTCCGGGCGATTCTTGAGTAGCGCATCCAGGGCTTTTTCCGCTTCAGCCGGGCGGTTCTGTTTGAGCAGCAGGTCAATCCGTGCCTGCTGCAGCGGGTAGTTCGCCGGGTACAGCGTACGCATGCGCTCAACCCGCTGCTGGGCATCGGCCAGGCGATTGTTGGTAACGTCCAGATCGATCTGCGCCAGGTTGTAGGTGACGTCGTTGGGTGCCTTGTCCAGCAACGGCTTGAGCGCATCCCGCGCCTCGTTGAGGCGGCCACCCTTGATCAGCGCCAGGGCCAGGCCGTAGCGGGCCGAGTCGAGCTTGGGGTCTTCATCCAGTTGCGCGCGAAAGCGCTTGGCGGCAAGGCCCGGGGTGCCTTCGTAGATCAGTGCAACACGGGCGCGGATCAACTGATAGCGCTTACTGTCTTCGGTGCCGCCCTTGGGCGCCAGCTCTGCACGGTTGCGGGTGTCGGCGATACGCGATTCGGTAACCGGGTGGGTCAGGAGAAATTCCGGCGGCTTGGCGTCGTAGCGGTACTGACGCATCAGGCGTTCGAACATGCTCGGCATGTTGCGCGGGTCGTAGCCGGCCTTTTCCAGGTTGAGGATGCCGATACGGTCGGCTTCCTGTTCGTTTTGCCGGGAGAAGCGCCGCTGCTCCTGAATGGCTGCAGCCTGGGTGCCGGCAATCGCGGCGATACCGGCATCGCCGGCACCGGCGGCGGCCGCGACGATGCCGATCAGCAGCGCCCCCATCATCGGCAACTGCATCCGCTGCTGGGCCTCGACGCCGCGGGCAAAGTGGCGTTGTGACAAGTGCGCCAGTTCGTGCGCCAGTACCGAGGCGTATTCGCCTTCGGTCTGGGCGTTGAGGAACAGGCCGCCGTTGACCCCGACAATCCCGCCAGGGGCGGCAAAGGCGTTGAGTTCACGGCTGTCGATAAGGATGAATTCCAGGCGTCGATCCTGCAGCTGGCTGGTTTCAGCCAGGCGATAGACGCTGGTTTCGACATAGTCCTTGAGCTGGGGATCGTTCAGTTGATTGACATTGCCCCGCAGCAGGCTCAGCCAGGCGCGGCCCAGCTGATGTTCCTGTTGCGGGGAAACAATGGCAGAACTGGCGTCGCCAAGTGACGGCAGGTCGTCGGCATGGCTGGGGAGCGCCATCAAACAGGCCAGCGTCAGCAGGGTAGGGCGCAGAAAATTCATGCACGAAGCTCTGGTCGACAAAGAGCCTTACTGTAGCTGGCTCACACGTTGGCGACCAGTGGCGGTATTCTACGAGGCTTGACTGATTCTGCCTGCCTGGAGCACCCGATGAGCGATACCCCGACGTTTGACGCTGAACTCGACGCCTGCGGCCTGAACTGCCCGCTACCGCTGCTCAAGGCGAAGATGGAGCTCAATCGCCTGGCCAGTGGCGCGGTACTCAAGGTGATCGCCACCGATGCCGGGTCGCAGCGCGATTTTCGCACTTTTGCCAAATTGGCCGGTCATACGCTGCTGCTCGAAACAGCCGAGGAAGGTGTGTACACCTACTGGTTGAAGAAAGCCTGAGTTTTTCTCCCCTAAGGATCGTCAATGTTCAAAGTGCTTCGCGACTGGATGCAACGCTACTTCTCGGATGAAGAAGCGGTGGTATTGGCGGTCTTGCTGTTTCTGGCTTTCACTGCCGTCCTGACCCTGGGCGGTATGCTCGCTCCGGTGCTTGCCGGTATGGTCCTGGCGTTCCTCATGCAGGGGCTGGTCAACGCCCTGGAGCGTTTGCGGGTGCCGACCCGCTATGCCGTCGGCCTGGTCTTTGCCCTGTTCATGGGCGCCCTGGCGGTGTTCTTGCTGGTCCTGGTGCCGTTGCTCTGGCATCAGCTGATCACCCTGTTCAACGAGCTGCCAGGCATGCTGGGCAAGTGGCAATCGCTGTTGCTGCTGTTGCCTGAGCGTTATCCGCACCTGGTCTCCGATGAGCAGGTGCTGCGCGCGATCGAAGCCATGCGCGGGGAGATCGGCAAGTTCGGGCAGTGGGCGTTGACCTTTTCGCTCTCCAGCCTGCCGCTGCTGGTCAACATCATGATCTACCTGGTGCTGGTGCCGATCCTGGTGTTCTTCTTCCTCAAGGACCGCGAGTTGATTGCCCGTTGGGTCAGCGGTTACCTGCCGCGTGAGCGGGCGTTGATGACCCGGGTGGCCGAGGAAATGAACCGGCAGATTGCCAACTACATTCGCGGCAAAGGCATCGAGATCCTGATCTGCGGCGTGGCGACCTACATCGCCTTTATCGCCCTGGGGCTCAACTATGCGGCGCTGCTGGCGTTGCTGGTGGGCTTGTCGGTGGTGGTGCCGTATGTCGGCGCGGTGGTGGTGACGGTGCCGGTGACCCTGATTGCCTTGTTCCAGTGGGGCTGGGGCGATCAGTTCATCTACCTGATGGCGGTGTACGCAATCGTCCAGGCGCTGGATGGTAATGTGCTGGTGCCGTTGCTGTTCTCCGAGGCGGTGAGCCTGCACCCGGTGGCGATCATCTGTGCGGTGTTGCTGTTTGGCGGGCTGTGGGGGTTCTGGGGGATTTTCTTTGCGATTCCGCTGGCGACCCTGTTCAAGGCGGTGCTGGATGCCTGGCCGCGGCAGGAGCCTGTAGTCGCGCCGTTGTTGTGAAAGCATCGCGGGGCAAGCCCGCTCCCACAGGGTGGATCATCTGTAATCCTGTGGGAGCGGGCTTGCCCCGCGATTGAGGCCTCAGGCCTTGTTCAGCGCCTGTGCTTCGGCCAGTACCGCATCCACATGCCCCGGCACCTTCACGCCACGCCACGCCTTGCGCAGCACACCATTCTTGTCGATCAAGAAGGTGCTGCGATCAACGCCCATGTATTCCTTGCCATAGAGCTTCTTCAGCTTGATCACGTCGAACAGCTGGCACAGGGCTTCGTCCTTGTCGCTGATCAGCTCGAACGGGAAAGCCTGCTTGGCCTTGAAGTTTTCGTGGGACTTGATGCCGTCCCTTGAAACGCCGAAAACCACGGTGTTGGCCGCTTCAAAGGCAACATGCTGGTCACGGAAACCCTGACCTTCAGTGGTGCAGCCCGGGGTGCTGTCCTTGGGATAGAAGTACAGCACCACTTGCTTGCCCTTCAGATCAGCCAGGCTGACGCTCTGGCCACTGGTGGCCTGGACCTGGAAGTTGGCGACGGGTTGGTCGAGTTCAACGGCCATGGAAAGCTTCCTTACAGTGGGTTCTGTGGGCGCCAGGGTTCGATCAGCGCATCCAGGTTCAGGGCATCGGAGAAGTCCAGGAACTGGTCACGCAACCAGCTGATCTGAGTGCCGGCCGGCAGGGTCACGGTGAACGTGGCGTTGAGCATCGTGCCGCCGGTCTGAGGCGCCTGGTAGGTGTCGCAGGTGAGGTTTTCCAGCTCGACATGGTGGTCGATGAAAAACTGGCACAGCTCGTTGATGATGTCCGGGCGATAGGCGGCGCTGACATAGGCGACATACGGCAGGGCCAGCGGGCGCACTTCCAGCTCGGCGCTGCGCACCACATTCACGGTGAAGGTGTGCTTCTTGGCCAGGCCCGGCAGGGCTGCCTCGAAACGCGCCAGTGCGTCCCAGCTGCCGGCAACCTGCAGGACCAGTGCACTGCACTCGCCGTGGCGGGTCAGGCGCGAGGTCACGACCGAGCAGCGATTGTCGTTACTGGCCCGGCACAGGATGTTGGTCAGTTCCATGGGATTGGCGCCCAGAGCACTGATGACAAGGAATTGTTCGCGAACGGTGGGGGTGGACATGCAGCATTCCTAAAGCGATGAGCGGTCGGTACCCGACGGGTCAGAATGGCGGGAGGGCGTGGTCCCGGGCCTCAGGATCGAGGCTTTGGGCACTGCCTGCGCAGGTTGTCGGCAGCCCGGCGGGCCGCTGTGTACCGATCAAAGAGAGAAGGGTAGCGAAAATGGCCGCCGAGGGGAATGCTCCAGCCGCCTGCTTCGCTTGTGCAAGGCCGATGGCGCCAGTACCATTACCGCTCTCTTTTTCCGGCAGGAGCAGTTTCATGATTGCGGGCAGTATGGTGGCATTGGTCACACCCATGGATGCACAAGGGCGTCTTGATTGGGACAGCCTCAGCAAACTCGTGGACTTCCACCTGGAAAACGGCACCCACGCCATCGTTGCCGTCGGTACCACGGGTGAGTCAGCGACCCTGGATGTCGAAGAACACATCAAGGTCATCGAATTCGTCGTCAAGCAAGTGGCTGGTCGCATCCCGGTGATCGCCGGTACCGGTGCCAACTCCACCAGCGAAGCCGTGCACTTGACCCGCAACGCCAAGAACGCTGGCGCCGACGCCTGCCTGCTGGTGGTGCCGTACTACAACAAGCCGACCCAGGAAGGCCTGTACCAGCACTTCAAGCACATTGCCGAAGCCGTCGACATCCCGCAGATCCTCTACAACGTACCCGGCCGCACCTCCTGCGACATGCAGGCCGAGACCGTGATCCGTCTGTCGACCGTGCCGAACATCATCGGTATCAAGGAAGCCACCGGCGACCTGAAACGCGCCAAGGCCATTCTTGACGGCGTGAGCAAGGACTTCATCGTGCTGTCCGGCGATGATCCGACCGCGGTCGAGCTGATCCTGCTGGGCGGCAAAGGCAACATCTCGGTTACCGCCAACGTCGCCCCGCGCGAAATGGCTGATCTGTGCGAAGCCGCCCTTGCGGGCAATGCCGAGAAGGCTCGCGCGATCAACGAAAAACTCATGCCCCTGCACAAGGACCTGTTCGTCGAAGCCAACCCGATTCCGGTGAAGTGGGCTTTGGTCGAAATGGGCCTGATGCACAAAGGCATCCGCCTGCCGCTGACCTGGCTGAGCGAATCCTGTCACGATACGGTACGCCAGGCGATGCGCCAGTGCGGCCTGAAGTTTTAATTGAGGACGTACACCGCATGAAGCGATTGGCTGGTCTTTCCGCCCTTGCCTTGATCATCTCCAGCACCAGTGGTTGTGGCTGGCTCTGGGGCGAAGAGGGTTACTTCCGTGACCGTGGCAGCGATTATCTGGAGGCCACGCAGAAGGCGCCGATGCAACTGCCACCCGACGTCAGCAGCGCCAAGCGTCTTGATCCGCTGCTGCCGATCCCGCGCAACGTCGCCGACGACAACGTCAAGGGCGAGTTCGAGGTACCGCGTCCACAGCCATTGAGCGCTGCTGCCGACATCAGCGACTTCAGCCTGCAGAAGAGCGGCAGTGCCCGTTGGGTTCTGGCCCAGCGCGCCCCGGCCGAAGTCTGGCCGGTGGCCCGGCAGTTCTTTGAAGACAACGGCTTCCGTATTGCCGAAGAACGCCCGCAGACCGGTGAGTTCAACACCACCTGGCAGCGTTTTGACGAGCTCTCCGGCGCCATGGCCAGCCGTCTGGCCAGTGCTTCAAGCAGCCGCGACAACGAAGTGCGTGCGCGTATCCGCATTGAGCCGGGCGTGCAGCGCAACACCAGTGAAGTCTACATCGTCAGCGTCGAGCGTCCGGCGGGCAGCACTGCCGAGCCTGGTTTCCCGGCCCGTTCGGAAAACACCGGGGTCGATGCCATGCTGGTCGACGAAATGCTCGCCAGCATGACCCGCAGCGCCGAGAAGGGCGGTTCGGTGTCGTTGCTCGCCGCGCGTGATTTCGATGCGCCAAGCCGGGTCAGCCTGAGCGAAGACGGTAGCGGCAACCCGGTACTGAACCTGGGTGCCGACCTCGATCGCGCCTGGTCCAGCGTCGGCCGTGCCCTGGAGCAGGGCGACTGGCGGGTTGAAGACATCAACCGCAGCCTGGGCCTGTACTACATCAACCTGGCGGAAAAAGCCGAGGCCAAGGACCAGGAGCCGGGCTTCTTCGGCAAACTGTTCGGCAGCGCGCCGAGCAAGGAAGAGCGCGAAGCCCGTGCCGAGCGTTACCAGGTGCGCCTGAGCAAGGTTGGCGACAGCGTCCAGGTCACCGTCGAGAAGAACATCAACACCGTGGCCCCGGCTGACGTCGCCCGCCGCGTGCTGAGCGTGATTCAGGACAACCTGGGTTAAGTGCGTTTCGCCGTACTTGGAAGTGGAAGCCAGGGAAATGGCACGCTGATCGCCAGTGACAACACCCTTGTCCTGGTCGATTGCGGCTTCTCCCTGCGTGAAACCGAGCGGCGCCTGGCGCTGCTCGGCGTTTCTGCCCAGCAATTGAGTGCTGTGCTGGTCACCCACGAACATGCCGACCACGTGCATGGGGTCGGATTGCTGGCGCGGCGCTACAATGTACCGGTCTACCTCAGCCGTGGCACCTTGCGCGGCATGCGCAAACCGGTAGAGGCGGCGGGATTCCTGGCGGCAAACGAGACCCTGCAGATCGGCGCCTTGAATATCCGTGCCGTGGGCGTGACCCACGACGCGCTGGAGCCGTTGCAGTATGTGTTTGACGACGGAAGCCGGCGTTTCGGTGTGCTCACCGACCTTGGCTCCTACGACGACGCCCTGCTGCAAAGTTACCAGGGCCTGGATGCCTTGCTGATCGAGGCCAACCACTGTCGCGACCTGCTCGGACGCGGGCCTTATCCGATGTTTCTCAAACAACGGGTGGGTGGCGACTACGGACATTTGAACAACCACCAGGCCGCGCGCCTGGTGTCGGAGCTGGACTGGCAGAACCTGCAGCATCTGGTGCTGGCCCATCTCAGTAGCAAGAACAACCAGCCACAGCTGGCCCGGCAATGTTTCGTCGACACCCTCGGGTGCGACCCGGACTGGCTGCAAGTGGCCAACCAGGATTGCGGGCTCGACTGGCGCGAAATCGCCTAGCCCATCTTATTTAGCAAGCGGAGCCCATCATGGAAAAACGTGAAGAACTCTACCGCGGCAAAGCCAAGTCGGTTTACAAAACCGACGACGCTGACCGCTTGATCCTGCTGTTTCGCAACGACACCTCGGCGTTCGACGGCAAACGTATCGAACAGCTCGACCGCAAGGG
>JBOICD010000023.1:0-15543 GCA_050739855.1 Pseudomonas sp. | reverse complement strand
GAATTAGCCCAGCAACACGCTCAAGTCAAGCCCTTGGGCGCTGATCGGCGGGCACCAGTAGTAGCCGCCGGTGAGTGGCCGGCTAAACCGGTACAAAGCGTCTACCACGCCGTCTTCCAGACCGCTCATACGCCGCAGCTGCACTTCAAAGGCATCAAACGAGTGACCAAAGGCCAGAAACGCCAGGCCCGCACCGCGCTCATCCGCCCACGGCATCGAACGACGGACAATAAACGCCTCGGGCTCGAAACTTTCCTGGGCCGTGCGTTTGACGTGAGCCGACTCCGGCGCGTCATCGAGTTCTTCGTTGTCAGCCTTACGGCGGCCAATGATGTCGTCCTGCTCGTCCTGCGGCAGCGCCTTGAAGCAGTCCAGGTCGTGGCGCCACAACTGAAAGGCGGCAAAGCTCGACCCGCTCAGGCCAGGTACGTCAATGGCCAGGATAGCGGCATCGACCGCGGCGTCTTCCACCGGGTTTTCCGTACCGTCTTCATAACCGGTCAGGTCGAAGCCGGTTTTGTGGCGGAAGGCATCGGTGGCTTCAACCAGGCTCAAGGCCGGTGCCAGCAGTTTTTCCAGGGCCTGGCTGAGCAACCACAGGTCACCACGGTCGTCGCCACGCAGCCACAGCCACAAGTCGTGCTGGGTGCACGGGTTGTCCACCGCCGCCGTCAGTTGCGGAAACGAACGCAAGCCCTCGATGCTACGACCCAGTGCTTGCACCAGCGGCGCACCGAACCCAGCCACCACGCGGCTGCCATCGACCTGCTGTTGCAATACGTCAAGCACACCTGGCAGCGCGGCCGACGTGTGCAAGGTGAAGAACAGGTGACGGGCTTGTTCTGGAATCGGGGCGGCGAGAACGCCTGGCTGGAATTGCATTGGTGATCGGATCCTTAAGTAAAGCGTGAATGCTACTGCCTGGCGCCTGGGTCCACAAGGATCAGCGGGGACCGGACTACACGGGTCAGAATCCTCGCCTACACTACCGTTCATCCCTTTTTTGCGAGCCTCCGACATGACTGCATCGCCGCTGCTCAGCGCTTTTCTGCCGATTGCCTTGGGTTTCATCATGCTGGGATTGGGCCTGACCCTGACCCTGGCCGATTTCGCCCGGGTGGTGAAGTTCCCCAAACCGGTGCTCATCGGCCTGGCCTGCCAGATTCTGCTCCTGCCTTTTATCTGCTTTCTGATCGCCAAAGGTTTCGGCCTGGCCCCGGCCCTGGCGGTGGGCCTGATGCTGCTGGCGGCCTCCCCTGGCGGCACCACGGCCAACCTGTTCAGCCACCTGGCCCATGGTGATGTGGCCTTGAACGTGACGCTGACAGCGGTCAACTCGCTGATTGCGATTCTGACCATGCCGCTGCTGGTAAACCTGTCACTGGCCTACTTCATGACCGCCGACCAGGCCATTCCCCTGCAATTCACCAAGGTGTTGCAGGTGTTCGCCATTGTCTTGGTGCCGGTAGCCATCGGCATGCTGATCCGCCGTCTGGCGCCGGGGTTTGCCACGCGTATGGAGCGGCCGATGAAGATCGTTGCCGCGCTGTTTCTGGTGTTCACGATCGTCCTGGCTATGGTCAAGGACTGGCAGACGGTTGTGGACTATGCCCCGGTGGTAGGCGGCGCGGCACTGTTGTTCAACCTGCTGAGCCTGGGCATCGGATACTGGCTGCCGCGTTTGCTGCAGATCCCCAAGCGCCAGGCGATTGCCATCGGCATGGAGATCGGCATCCACAACGGCACCCTGGCCATTGCCCTGGCGCTTGCTCCGACCTTGCTGAACAACTCGACCATGGCGATTCCGGCGGCAATTTACAGTTTGATCATGTTCTTTACCGCAGCGGGGTTTGGCTGGTGGGTGAGCCGCGGACATGACGCCGCCCAAGTGGGAGCGGGCTTGCCCCGCGATGCGATGTGACTTAGAAATCGCATTCGCGGGGCAAGCCCGCTCCCACGGCGTGTTAATGCATGGCCATCTGCATCGACATCTGCCGACGGCGATACGCCGAATCCCGACTGGCCAGCCAGTAATACAGCGGCGACGTCACCAGCAGACCAACCAGCCACGACAGGTCGGCACCATCGATGTACGCCGATACCGAGCCGACATACAACGGCGTGTTCATAAACGGAATCTGCACAACAATGCCGATGGCATAAGCCAGCAATGCCTGCGGGTTGTAGCGCCCGTAGATACCGCCATCGACGCGGAAGATCGAATCGATGTCGTACTTGCCCTTGTGAATCGCATAGAAGTCGATCAGGTTGATCGCGGTCCACGGCACCAGCACCACCAACAGGGCCAGGACCATGTCGACAAAGTGCCCGATAAAGTCCGCCGAGGCGCCAACCGCCGCCACGCAGCAACCACTGAGCACCACCAGCGACAGCACCGCACGGCTTTTGGCGGTCGGAATCCAGCGGTGGGCAAAGGTCTGCACCAGGGTGATCAGGGAAAGCACCGCACCATACAGGTTAAGGGCGTTATGGCTGATCACGCTGAGCAGGAACAACACCAGCATCAGCGGGCCAATGCTGCCCGTGGCCAGTTTCACTGCATCCATGGTGTCCATGCCCGCCGGGGTGGCCAGCACCGCCACGGCACCGAACACGAACGACAGGCTCGAACCCAAGGCCGATCCCAGGTAGGTGGCCCAGAAGGTCGACGCCACGCCAACGTCCTGCGGCAGATAGCGCGAATAGTCCGAGACATACGGAGCAAAGGCGATCTGCCAGAGCGCCGCCAGCGAAACGGTGGCCAGCCAGCCGGAGATGTTGAAGCTGCCACGGGTGAGGAAATCAGCGGTCTGGATGTGGGTCAGGATATAACCGAAGCCCAGCACGATGCCCACGCCCAGCACCCAGGTGCCAATGCGGTTGAGCACATGGATGAAGCGGTAGCCAATGATGCCGATGATCCCCGAACCCAATGCGCCAATGACGATGCCCACCGGTACCGGCACGCTATCAACCACGCCATGCAGCGACTTGCCGGCCAGGACGATGTTGGATGCGAAGAAGCCGATGTACATCACCCCGGCAATCACCACCACCAGCAGCGCGCCGAGGGAACCAAACTGAGCCCGGCTCTGGATCATCTGCGGGATGCCCATCTGCGGGCCTTGAGCCGAATGCAGCGCCATCAGCACACCGCCAACCAGATGGCCAACGAGGATGGCGATGATGCCCCAGACCAGGTTCAGCCCGAACAGCTGAACGCCCAGGGCGCCGGTAACAATCGGCAGCGGCGCGATGTTGCCGCCGAACCAGAGGGTAAACAGGTCTCTCACCTTTCCATGGCGATCTTGTGGGGGCACGTATCCGATCGTGTGTTTTTCGATGAGCGGAGCGGATGTTGCGGTGGTCATGACGAACTCCAAGGCAAGGATGAGTACGTGGACGTACTTCGATCGCGCCGGCACGAAGGGCGCTTTCTTGTAGGAGTGATCATGAGCAATGCGCGAAGCCAGGAAAATTACTAAATATGTTCCTTCAGACCTTAAAAAATATTGCCGTGTGTTTTTTTCGCCTGCAGACCACGCGGAGGCGCGCCATAGGTGCGACGGAACAAACGGCTGAAATGTGCTTGATCATAGAAGCCCAGGTCCAGGGCAATCGCGCTCAATGACTGGCCCGCCAGCACCCGTGGCAAGGCCCGCTCCAGGCGCAGCTGGGTCAGCCATTGTTGTGGCGGCAACCCACAATGGTTGCGAAAGCGGCGCAGCAGTTGCCAAGGGCTCAAGCCGACGAACGCGGCCATTTCTTCAAGACTTGGCGGCTGATCCAGGCGTGATTCCAGCCAGTCACGCAGCGGTCGCCAACGCTGCGGATCGAAGCCATTGGCGGGCTCGCTGATATGAAGAGTGGAGCCCAGCCCGAGCAACAGTGCCAGGGTTTCCCATAGCTGACTCTGGAACGCCAACGGGTCGTGCTGCCGGTGCAAACCGTTGAGCAGCTGCTGCAGGCGCGGATGGCGTAACTGCGCGGCGTTGAGGACCGGCAAGCCCTGGCGGCCGTCGCTCAAGTCACGGCTGACCTCGGCCAGCCAACCCGGGTCAAGGGCCAGAATGCGAATGCCATAGCCCTGATCGTTGGCACTGGCGCCGTCGTGAACGTGCTCCGGCGCCATCAACAGGATGTCCCCTGCCCCGGCCACCTGGTGCTCGCCGCCCGCGGCGTATCGCTGCTGGCCGGCGACAATCAGGCCGATGTGATACTCCAGGTGAAAATGCCGCGGAAAGGCAAATTGCTGGTACCGCGCATCGATCAGGCGCACGCCAGGATGCCCGGGGGCTTGATGGATGACGCTATCCAACTAGCAGACCGCCCGCCACTGGCGGATCTGGTCGATGGTCGCGGTAACGCCGCCGCAGACGATCACCAGCACCTTCTGATAGCGCTTGAGCGCCGCTGTTGGTGCATAAGCCAGGGCCAACGCCGCACCACAGGCCGGCTCGACCAGGATGCGCTGGTCAGCGAGGAACCTCTCACAGGCATCGAGTGCCTCCCGGTCACTGATAACGTGGCTATGCACCGGACGCTCCTGCGTCCACTGGAACGCACGCGGACACACTTGCTTGGCCGCCAGGGAAGTGGCCACGGTGTTGACGCTGTCCAGCGCGACCAGCTGTTTCTGTGCCATGGCGGCAGCCAGCGAGGCAGCGCCTGCGGTTTCTACCGCGAACACCGGCACCTGCCCCCAACCGTTGCGGGCCAAGCCTTCGCAAACGCCGGAGAGCAAACCGCCACCGCCAACCGAGAGCACCACGGCATCAGGCTTGAGGCCGCTGGCGGCGACTTCATCGATCATGGTGGCATGGCCCTGCCAGAGCAGCGGGTCATCGAAGGGATGGATATAGGCATCGTCGTCACCGAGCAGCGACAGCGCCAGGGCATTGGCCTCGTGCCAGGCCTTGCCGTGGACGATGACTTCAGCCTGCTCCTGGCGGATCAGCTGTTTGGCGCGCTCGGTGGTGGTTTCCGGCACTACCACAGTAACCGCCAGGCCCAGGCAGCGGCCGGCGTAGGCCACGGCAATCCCGGCGTTGCCGCCGGACGACGATACGAAACGGCGTTTGCCCTGCTTGGCATAGGCCTCACAGGCAACGCCGATACCGCGCAACTTGAACGAGCCGCTAGGCTGCAAGGCTTCCAGTTTCAGCCAGATGTCCAGGCCGCTGGCCAGGCTCAGCGGGCGGGATGCCAGCAGCGGGGTTTCGATATGTAGGCTCATGCGCTTACTCCATGTAGGGAACAACTCCAGCCTACGCTGATCGAGCCGGGCAATCTTGTATGAAATTGCGGGTGCCCCTGTGTGGGTGGAAAAACGCTAGCGCCGGGCAATCAGCTGATCGATCGAAAGCACTCCTGGCCCACGGGCCATCAGATAGAGCAGCACCGCCGCCCAGGTACCGTGGGTAGGATAGGCGTCGGGGTAGACGAATATCTGAATGACCAGGGTCATCCCCAGCAACGCCAGCGCAGAAAAGCGGGTGGCGAAGCCGAGCAGAATCAGGAGCGGAAAAAAGTGTTCGGCAAAAGCTGCCATGCACGCCGCCACTTCAGGTGCAAGCACCGGCAGCGGGTATTCGCTTCGAAACAAGGAAATGGTCGAGTCGGCCAGGTGCGGCATGCCCACCTCGAAGGTGCCGGAGATCAGATCGACTGCGAAGCCTTCGACTTTGGTTTGCCCGGATTTCCAGAACACCGCCGCGATCGAGAAGCGCGCGATGAGCGCGATCAGGTTGTGGGGGATTGCTTCGAACAACGCAATGGAGCGCTCTACCAAACGCACGGGAAGACTGCGGGTGCCCTTGTAAGTGTTCATGCTCAGGCCTTTTACTGTGTGTGCAGTTGAGTGATGGCGGCTTTGCCGATCAGCAGGGCCAGGCAGTGGCCCAGATCGAAGTCGACACTGGCTTGCAAGCCCTGGCCGGCGGCCTGGCCAAAAGGCAGGCCGCTCTGCAGTGCCTGGATGAACGCGCAGGTTCCAGGATCGACTGCCAGGAGTTCGACCGCCAGGCCACAGCGCAGTACCAGAGCGCACTCGGGTCGCCAGGGATCGACCGTCTCGATCTCCCCGTCATGTTGATGGGCCTGCCAGAGCGAACAGATGGCAAAGTCGGACAGCAGAATCGAGAGGCTCGGGTGCAGGCTCAGGCGCAGCTCCACCAGACATTCCGGTTGCGCCAATAACTCGGCAATCGCTGCATGGCCGACGGCGTTGCTGTCGGCGGCGTGGTAGGCGCGTATGCGCAGGCGCTCCAGGCGCGCGACGTCGGCGAGATAGGGCAAGCTGGCAGCCGGTTCAAAGCTTTCGATAAAGGCGGCGAAGTCCTCGCCATATTCCACCAGCAAGCGCGAGCGAGGTGGATGGGGCTGCACGTAGGCCAGGCCCATGGCGTTGAAGAAGGCTTCGCCCACCAGTTGCAGCACCACCGGGTAGCTGTCGGCCAGCGCGTCCAGCAATGAGCTGATGACGTTGTTGCGGTAGACTGCGAATCGACTGTCAGGCGCCGGACTGCTGAACAGATCGGTCGGGGCGGTGCGCCCAAGGTCGAACAGGACCGCGGCGAAATCGGCGTGAGTACTCATGGCTGAACCTTGCAGGCCAGGATCAATTCTTCAGCCAGGCGGGCTTCGGCCAACAACTGCGGCAAGGGTGGCAGGTCGTTGTCGCGCTCGATCAGCGTCGGGACAGGCCCGATGCGCTGGAGCAATTGGCGGTAGAGCGCCCACACCGCGTCATCGATGGGGGCCGAGTGGCTATCAATCAACAGGCGTTGACCCATGCCGTCGGTATCTTCGCTGAAGCCTGCCAGGTGAACCTGTTCCACGGCGTGCAGGGGCAGCGCGGACAGGTACGCCAGTGGATCGCGGCCATGATTGATGCACGAGACATAGACATTGTTGACGTCGAGCAGCAGGCCGCAACCGGTCCGCTGCACGATTTCGCTGATGAAATCCGTTTCATCCAGCGTCGAGGCCTTGAATTCCAGGTAAGTGGCCGGATTCTCCAGCAACAAGGGGCGCCCCAGTGTTCCCTGAACCTGGTCCACATGGACGCAGACACGGTCCAGCGTCGGCCGGTCGTAGGCCAGCGGCAGTAGGTCGTTGAGGAACAGCGGGCCGTGGCTGGACCAGGCCAGGTGTTCGGAGAATGCTTGCGGTGGGTGCCTTGCGAACAGCGTTTTCAGGCGCTGCAGATGGTCACCATCCAGCGGAGTTTCAGCGCCGATGGACAAGCCGACCCCGTGGATCGAAAGCGCATATTTTTCGTGAAGCAAGCCGAGGTAGTGGTGAAAAGGCCCGCCCTCGACCATGTAGTTCTCGGCATGGATTTCGAGAAAACCAATGTCCGCATGGTCTTCGAGCAGACCGCGAAAGTACTCGGGTTTCAGCCCCAGCCCGGCTCGGGCTGGTAGCTGACAGGCGGCCTGAGCGGCTCGATGCATGGTGGTGTTGGCTAGAGTACTCATGATCGAGGCTCAAACTGGTCGATAGGTTAGGCGTCAGGACTTTGCCTTGAAGGCCTGGAGTTGACCGAAGCCGGTAGGCGAAGTGGAGCTGGCGGTTTTTTCGCAGGTGCCTTTAGGGACCTTCTTCCAGGCGTTGGCTTGATGGTCCACTTTCGACGTGCCGGCACAGGTGGTGCCTGCGCCCGCTGCGCAGTCGTTCTTGCCCTTCATGGCGACGCCGTAGCATTTTTCCATGTCTTCGGCGGCATGGGCGGCGGGGATCATGCTCAGGCTGAGGGCCGAGCCCAGAGCCAGTGCCAGAGCGGCGGCGGAGAGAGACAGGCCCGGGGTGCTTTGGTTGTTCATGGTGATGCTCCGGTGGTTGGGTTTGGGATTGGCGCTACACAGGGGGAATGTGTTGCTTGCCTGTACCAGTAGAGACTATTCGGGGGCGGGTGTTACAGGGAGGGGCAAAAAAACGCAGTCCGGTTCGCCGATGCCTGCCGCGAAAATGGCATTGGCTACTGCCTGATGCAAGTTTATTGGCTTGCCGGGCCGGTGCCCGAGCAGCTGCTAGACTGGTTGCATGCCGGTGACACCGTCTTGACCTCATGATCAGCCGCACGCACCTCAAGGCTTCGTTCATGCACTCTGCCGCGCAACGGGTCGCCACGCTCGTACTTGCCGCAGGCCTGTTGGGCTGCAGCGAGTCACCACGTCCCGACCTGAAACGGCTCTACCAACTCAGCAGCCCCCAGGCCGAAACCGCGCCGGTGATCTTGATTCCAGGGGCCTTCGGCACGCGCCTGCGCGACCGGGTCAGCGGTGAAGGAATCTGGCCGGGGTCCTGGTGGCGCATTCTGTTCTCGTCCTATCCGGAACTGGCCCTCGACATCGATCCGCAAACGAATAGGCCGCGCCCCTCGAGACTGGAACCCTCGGGCATTGCCGAGCAGGCGCTACGGCGTGACTTTTACCGCCCGATCCTGCGAACCTTGACGCAATTCGGTGGCTATGTGCGCGCCCAGCCCGGGACGCCGGCGCGCAAGGGCGAGCGCCGCTACTACGTGCTGTCCTACGACTGGCGCCAGGACACCTTGCACAGTGTGCAAGCACTCGATCGGCTGATCGAGGCGGTGCGTCGCGACTACGCCGATCCTGCACTGCAGGTCAACCTCGTAGCGCACAGCATGGGTGGCCTTATCGCACGTTACTACCTGCGCTTTGGCACCCGCGACGTGCTCGACGGCGAGCCTCACCAGGTGACCATGGACGGTGCGCCGCAGGTGCGCAATCTGGTGTTGCTGGGCACACCCAATGGGGGATCGGTCAGCTCGTTGCACGCCTTCATCGGTGGCGAAAAGGTCGGTTTTGGGCGTATTTCACCACGCACGCTGGCCACCTTTCCCAGCGGCTACCAGCTGTTCCCCCACCCGCTCAACACCTGGCTGGTGGACATCGACGGCAAGCCGCGCCACGACGACTTGTTCGACCCCAAGACCTGGCAGAGCATGGCCTGGTCAATCTACGCACCCAGCCTGGCCGCCGCTGCCGATGCAGCGGTGATGCAACGCTATTTCGCCTATAACCTGGAGCGCGCACGTCGTTTGGCCTGGATGCTCTCGGTGGCCGAGCCGGTATCGCCGATCCGCTACGTGCTGTTTGGTGGCGGCTGCCACATGACGCCTGCCCGGCTCCTGGTGGAACAGCGCGATGGGCGCGATACGGTACGCCTCACGCCAGCGGACATTGCGGCACCCCGGCCCGGTGTGCCCTACGACGAGCTGATGATCGAGCCAGGTGATGGACGCGTCACCAAGCCGTCGCTGCTGGCACGCGAGACGCTGGACCCAGGCGTACCACAGAATGAGGACAGCTTTTTGCCGGTCGCTTACGCGTTTTTCCTGTGCGAGAAGCACACTGACCTGACCAGCAACATCAATTTTCAGGACAACCTGCTCAATGTGCTCCTGTCGAACCCACCCCGGCCATGAAGCTACAGGCGCCGCCGGGAACGCAACTGACGCTTCAACTTGTGCATCGGCGGCGCATACAGAAAGCCGAACGACACACTGTTATCCCGCCCTTTCAGCGCATGATGCAGCAAGTGCGCCTGGTACAAACGCTTGAGGTAGCGGTTGCGCGGCCGCGGCTTGAACGGCCAGTGCCGATGCACGATCCCATCGTGCACGAGCACGTAAATCACTCCGAACGCCGCCACCCCAGCGCCCACCCACTGCAACGGCGCATGCCCGGCGCGACCCAGGGCTACCAGAGCAGAGGCAATCAGCGCCAGGGCCACCAGGTAGACATCGTTGGTTTCCAATGCGCCCAGGTGCTGTTCATGATGCGAACGGTGCAGGAACCAGCCCCAGCCATGCATGATGTAGCGATGCGCCAGGTAGCCGACGCCCTCCATGGCTGCCAGGGTGCAGAGAAAAACAGCGAGGTTGAGGATCATGGCGACATCTATCGGCTGGTTGGCACAAACGGCCAAGAGCCTACCATTTTGACCCGCCCGGCAGGAGGCATTTCGTCACGCTATTGGCGTACGGTCACCGTCGCTGTGGTTCCGGCGCGCAGGTTGTCCTTGCCGGCATAACCCGGATCGATCTCGATGCGCACCGGTATGCGCTGGGCCAGTTTGACCCAGGTGTAGCTGGGGTTGACGTTGGCCAGCAGGCGGCTGCCTGGGGCGTTTTCGCGGTCGGTGATCGCGTAGGCGATGCTTTGCACTTTGCCTTCGAAGTGTTCACCGCTCATCAGTGCAATCTGCACCGGATTGCCTATCTGAATACGCGGCAGCTTGGTTTCCTCGAAATAGCCACTGACGTAGAACGAGCTGCTGTCCACCAGGGCCAGCAAGGGCCCACCGGCGCTGGCGTAGTCGCCCTGACGGGTCAACAGGTTGGTGACGTAGCCACTGACCGGCGCGTAGATACGCGTGCGCCGCAGGTCCAGTTCCGCCTGGGTCAATGCCGCCGTGGCCAGTTGTACGTTGGCGCTGGCCAGGCTCAGGTTGGCTTGCCCGCGCATCAGCTCGGCCTGGGCGACGGCGACATCGGTGCTGGCTTTTTCCCACTCTTCACCGGAGATCGCCGCGGTTTGCTTCAAGGTGCGCCGGCGCAACTCTTCGCTCTGACGCTGCTTGAGCAAAGCCTGGCTGGCAATAATCGCCGCCTGGGCCAAGCCTTCGCTGGCGCGCGCGACTTCGATGGCACGGCGGGCATGCTCGACCGCCAGCGCATAACGGTCCGGGTCGATTTCCAGTAGCAGCTCGCCTTTGTCCACGTGCTGGTTGTCGGCCACCCGTAGCGCGACGATGCGTCCGACGACATCGGCCGATAGTGTCACCACGTCCGCCCGCACCCGCGCATCGCGGGTCCAGGGTGCGCGGGTGTAGTGCTCCCAGGCGAACCAGCCGAGGATCAGCGCCAGAGCCACGATTGCCAGGGTCGACGCCTGGGCCACAAGTTTTTTCACCGTTTCAGCTCCCCATGAACAGGATGATCAAGGCACAAATGCAGCTGTACAGCGCGCCCTCGAACAAAGCCGGATGCCACACCCGCTGCATCACGCCCAGGCGCTGCAGCAGCCACAGCAGGACGAACAACAGCGGCATGGCCAGCAACAGCGCCTGGGCAATCGGCGGCAGGTAAACTCCGCCGACTTCGAAATCAATGGGCAAGGGCTGGCTCTCCTTCGGCTGCGGGATCAAGGTAGCTGCTGTAGTGGCGCAGGAAGCCGGCGATCACCAGCAGCGCGACGCGAATGCGAAACAGCGAACGCAACTGTTCGGCCACGGCCGCTAAATGCTCACTGTGCACGGCGTCGAGGTCTTCACCCAGCGTTTGCAGGGTATCGAGCAGCACCGTCAGTTGCCCCCGGGTTCGCCCGGCCACATAGCGGCCGGTGTCGCGCAGCACCTGTTCCAGGCGCGCGCGGCTGCTGTCGGAGAGCAACAGGTTAGCCCGCCCCTGCTCCTGCAACTGGCGCAACGCCACACCCAGCGCCATGCAGGCCAGGTTGACTTCGAACAGCGCCTTGGAACGGCCGTCCTGTGTGGCCGGCAGCAGGCCGATGATCAGCGTCAGGCGGTCTACCATGCGGCTTTCGAAAGCAAACTGGCGCTCATCGGAGCTCGGCCCCTTGAGCAGGGCATACACCTGTTCACGGGTCTCACGGAACAAACGCTCGATACGCAACTGCGGGTTGAACGGAAACAGCCAGGCATACACCAGCAACGACAGCACTCCGCCACAGATATAAGCACCGGCGAACTCAAACCACTGAATCGCGGTGTTCTGCCAGGCGTCAATGTTCTGCGGCCCGAACAGCAAAAAGCTGGACAAGCCCAGGCCCATGCCAATACCCGCGGTCATTGGTGTCGACAGCCCGACCGCTACTACATACAACAACGGCAATAACAACAGCGCGAGCATCTCGAAATCGACCACCTGGGGGATCAGCCAGAACTGGTACAACGCCGAGACCAGCAAGGCCATGCCCAAACCGCGCATGTAGTTCTGCGCCGCCATCAACGGACGCGGAAAGGTGGCCATCAACGAACACAGAATGCCCACCAGAATCACCCCGGCGCGGGCACCGTCCCAGGCTGTCTCGATCCAGATCAGCCCGGCGACCAGCAAGGCAAAAAAAGCGCGGCTGGCGTTCATCGCCGCCAGGCGAAAATCCAGGTGCAGCGGGTTGGTCCGGGCCTGGCGGTACAGGCAGTCGCCCGCGCGGCCTTCCTGAATGGCGTCGCTGAGTTCGAGCATTTCACTCAGTTGCTCAAGCAACCGCGCCTGCTCCCAACGCAACGTCCACGCCAGGGAGCGCAAGGTCGGCGGCAGATCGGGCGCCAGTTGCTCGGCTTGCAGGGCGGCTTGATCAAAACGCCGCTGCAGGGCGCTGAAGTGTTCCCGTGCGCTGGCGGGCATGGCCCTGCCCTGTTGCGCCAGTTGATCGAGAAACGCCAGCTCGTCGGTGAGCAACTGGTTGATGAAGTCCGGATACGCACCCTGCCAACGTTCAGCGATCATCAGCTTTTGATTGCGCAACACGGTCAGCCGCGAGCTGAGCAGCACCAGCTGGTTGCCCAGCAGTTGCACCAGGTCGTTGGCGCTACGCAGGTGCGGGGCATCGAAATACAGGTGGCGGCGCAGCCCTTCCAGCGCGCTGATCTCACCGAGGATCTGCATCTGCCGCTGGCTGAACGCTGCGGCGCTTTCTTCACCGCGAATGGCTGCGGCGGCATGCGCGGCCATCAGCTTGATCAGGTGGTCGACTTTACCGAAGTAACCCGTGGCCACCGCCTGCGGCCGGGCACTGAGCAGGCTGACTGCGCACACGCAGGCCACCGCCAGCAGGGTTTCGGTGACCCGGGTGATGGCCAGCATCAGGGTATTGTCCTGCTCAGGGATTGCCAGCATGGCCACCACCACGGCGGTAAAACCACTGAGCACGAAGGCATGCGAGCTGGTATAGCGCAGCAAGGTACCGCCCGCAGTGCACAAGGCCAGCCACAGCGCCAGGGTAACGATGAACGGCACCGGCGCCTGGGGGAACAGCGCCATGATCAGCACTGCCACCGCAGCCCCCGCCGCAGTGCCTACTACCTGGGCAAAGCTGCGTTGCAAGGTCATACCGCCCAAAGGCTGGCTGACGATAAACACCGCCATGATCGACCATTTCGGTTGGTCGAGGTCGAAGATAAAGGCCAGGTACAGGGTCAGCAGACAGGCAACGATGGTGCGCAGCGCAAAACGAAAGGTGTCTGGCCCCGGATGCAGAACCATCTTGAAATAACTGATCAGTGGCTGCATACCGCTCCCTCGCCGCGCCTTGATGCTTACCTTAGCCACAGCGGCGGGCCGACGAAAGCGCCGTTCACACACTACAGCGTTGCAAATCCGCAACAGTGGCGATCCAGGTGCTGTGGGAAGCAATTGTCATGAAAACAACCTTGACCTTGCTGCTTTTGAACGTTAGTTTCACTCCCGCATTTTTGCATGCCTATACAGGAGTCCTGCATTGGACAGTAGCTCTAGTCGATTGCGACAGGTTCATACGGCGCGCTAGTTCAGCAGACTCTTTCTGCCACTGCCCTGCCGTACATGGTGGTCAGTGGTGCATCGCATCCCGAGCGGATGACGACGCTTCATTCTCCCTTCCTGCAAGCCCGACACGGTTGTTCGTGACCCTGGCCTGTGACCCTGCGCAATCCATTCGTTCATTCCTGCATCGAAACAATTCGATGTGTTGTGGCCTTGCGCCGTGGATTCGAGGTTTGTCATGGATTGGAAAGTATTTCTCCTGCGCGTCGCTGTCGCGCTCGTACTGGGTGCCCTGATCGGCGCCGAACGTCAACTGCGCCAGCGTCTGACCGGCCTGCGCACCAATGCCCTGGTCAGCACTGGCGCTTGCTTGTTTGTGCTGATGACCCAGGCCGTGCCGGGCATGGCCGCCACCGATGCTTCACGTATCGCCGCCTATGTGGTGTCGGGCATCGGTTTTCTTGGCGGTGGCGTGATCATGCGCGATGGCCTGAATGTGCGCGGTCTGAACACGGCCGCGACGCTATGGTGCACCGCTGCCGTCGGCGTGCTGTGCAGCATGGGCCTGCTGCTGGAGGCCACGCTGGGCAGCTGCGTGGTGCTCTGCGCCAACATCCTGCTGCGCGACATCTCCCAACGCCTCAACCAGCAAGAGGTGCTACCGGCGAATGAAGCCGAGCAGCGTTTCGAAGTGCGCATCACCTGCCGCGCCGAAGACGAAATCCAGGTGCGCAGCCTGATGCTGCACAGCTTCGGCAGTGACGGCCTGCGCCTGCAATCACTGCACAGCGAAGACCTGGCCAACCCGGCCAAACTGGAGGTGCGCGCCGAACTGCTGGGCAGCCCCGATGCGCCGACCCAGCTGGAGCGCCTGGTCAGCCGGGTGAGCCTGGAAAAAGGCGTCAGCTCCGTGCGCTGGCAGGTACACGAGCTTACTGCCGATTAGCGGCAAGCACGCAGCGGTTGCGCAGCAAAAATATGCTCAATGGCGAGCAAAATCCGCTGCAGCCGCCGGACGTCAAAGGGGTAACCTGTAGCAAAATAATCAGCCAGAGGTGCACTGTGGCGTCCTATACCTTGCGTCAGTTGAAGTATTTCGTCACCACCGTGGAGTGCGGCAGCGTCGCCGAGGCGTCGCGCAAGCTGTACATCGCGCAACCGTCGATTTCAACCGCAATCAAAGGCCTGGAAGACAGCTTCGGCGTGCAGCTGTTTATCCGCCATCACGCTCAGGGCGTATCGCTTACGCCCGGTGGCGCACGTTTCTATCGCAAAGCCCTGGAATTGTTGCGCATGGCCCGCGAGTTCGAGCAGAACGCCCTGGCCGACAATGACGTGGTGTGCGGACAGATCGATATCGGCTGTTTCGAGACCGTCGCCCCGCTCTACCTGCCACGCCTGATCAAAGGCTTTCGCGAGCGCTTTCCGGGGGTCGAGATCCGCCTGCAGGACGGCGAGCAGCAGGAACTGGTGCAAGGCCTGACGGGCGGGCGTTACGACCTGGCGATCTTCTACGATCATGACCTGGACAGCACCATCGAGACCGAAGCACTGATGGCGCCGCAACGGCCCTACGCCTTGCTGCCCGCCGGGCATCGCTTTGCCGAGCAGGCGCAGGTGTCGCTGCGTGATCTGGCCCTGGAGCCGATGATCCTGCTGGATGTGCAGCCCAGCCGTACCTATTTCGTGAGCATTTTCGAAGAACTGGGGCTGAGCCCGAACATCATTTTCAGCTCGCCTTCAATCGAAATGGTGCGCGGCATGGTCGGCCAAGGCTTTGGTTTTGCGCTGTTGGTTACCCGGCCACACACCACCAGCACCTATGATGGGCAAGAGCTGGTCTGCGTGGAACTGGCTGAAGATGTTACCGGCTCCGGCCTGGTGGCCGGTTGGTTGAAACGTGCGCAGCTGACCAAGCCTGCGCAGTTGTTTGTCGATTACTGCAAGGAGCAGTTTGCGGCCTGGCTGGTATAAGCATTAACAGCATCGCGGGGCAAGCCCGCTCCCACCGAGGCTCACTGTGGGAG
>JBOICD010000022.1:0-15555 GCA_050739855.1 Pseudomonas sp. | reverse complement strand
CTCAATCACGGTGCCGACTTGCGGGTGGTGCAGATGTTGCTGGGTCACAGTGATCTGTCGACCACGCAGATCTACACCCATGTCGCCCGGGCACGTTTGCAGGAACTGCACGCCAGGCATCACCCGCGCGGCTGATCGCGCAGCGCTTGTATCGCCTGGGGGCGGTCTGTGCGGGCATGATGTGGTAGGCTTGGACGGTTTGCATCAAGGGCCGTACGACCGCCGTCATTTCAGGATGTGCGTTGATGACCTGGCCCTTTGCCCGCCTTCAGGAGTTCCCATGCGCGTGACCCAGATTATCGCCACCGCCGCCCTGGCGCTGGTCAGCACTTTTGCCGCTGCCGCCGACAACGCCGAGCAGGCGATCCGCAAGACCCTGCAGTCCCTGGAAATCGGTGTGCCGGTCGAGAGCGTTGCCTCAAGCCCGTTGAACGGTCTGTACGAAGTCAAGCTTGAAGGCGGTCGTGTACTGTACGCCAGCGCCGACGGCCAGTTCGTCGTGCAGGGCTATCTGTTCCAGATCCAGAATGGCAAGCCGGTCAACCTGACGGAAAAAACCGAGCGTCAGGCCATCGCCAAGAGCATCAATGCTATTCCAGCCGCGGAGATGGTGGTTTATCCTGCCAAGGGCGAAACCAAATCGCACATCACTGTGTTTACCGACACGACCTGCCCGTACTGCCACAAGCTGCACGCCGAAGTTCCTGAGTTAAACCGCCGCGGTATCGAAGTGCGCTACGTTGCCTTCCCGCGCCAGGGCCTCGGCTCCCCGGGCGACGAACAACTGCAAGCTGTCTGGTGCTCCAGCGACCGCAAGGCCGCGCTGGACAAGATGATCGACGGCAAAGAAATCAAGGCTGCCAAGTGTGCCAACCCGGTCAGCAAGCAATTCCAGCTGGGCCAGTCGATTGGTGTCAACGGGACCCCGGCCATCGTCCTTGAGGACGGTCAGGTGATTCCGGGTTATCAACCGGCGCCACAGGTTGCCAAGCTGGCGCTGGCCGGCGGTAAATAATTCAACAAGCGAGCCGTCACCATGGGGAGACGGCTGTTATCACGGACGGCTTCGTGCCGTTCGTTCAATGGGGAGTTCACAGTGAAACCGGTCAAAGTAGGCATCTGTGGGTTGGGGACCGTCGGTGGCGGTACCTTCAATGTACTTCAGCGTAACGCCGAGGAAATCGCCCGCCGTGCCGGGCGTGGTATCGAAGTGGCACAGATTGCCATGCGTTCGCCAAACCCGAATTGCCAGATTACCGGTACCCCCATTACCGCTGATGTATTCGAGGTCGCAACGAACCCGGAAATCGACATTGTCATCGAACTGATCGGCGGCTACACCGTGGCCCGCGAGCTGGTGCTCAAGGCCATCGACAACGGCAAGCACGTGGTGACCGCCAACAAGGCGCTGATCGCCGTGCATGGCAACGAGATCTTCGCCAAGGCGCGCGAAAAGGGCGTGATCGTCGCCTTCGAAGCGGCCGTGGCAGGCGGTATTCCGGTGATCAAGGCCATCCGTGAAGGGTTGTCGGCCAACCGCATCAACTGGGTCGCCGGGATCATCAACGGCACCGGCAACTTCATCCTCACCGAAATGCGCGAGAAAGGCCGTGCGTTCCCTGACGTGCTGGCCGAAGCCCAGGCGTTGGGCTATGCCGAAGCCGATCCGACCTTCGACGTCGAAGGCATCGATGCGGCGCACAAGCTGACCATCCTGGCCTCCATCGCCTTTGGTATTCCGCTGCAGTTCGACAAGGCTTACACCGAAGGCATCACGCAGCTGACCACCGCCGATGTGAACTACGCCGAAGCCCTCGGCTACCGTATCAAGCACCTCGGCGTGGCGCGCAGCACCGCCAACGGCATCGAGCTGCGTGTGCACCCGACGCTGATCCCGGCCGACCGCCTGATCGCCAACGTCAACGGCGTCATGAACGCGGTCATGGTCAACGGTGATGCCGCAGGTTCGACCCTGTTCTACGGCGCTGGCGCCGGCATGGAGCCAACCGCGTCCTCGGTCGTCGCCGACCTGGTCGATGTGGTCCGCGCGATGACGTCCGATCCGGAAAACCGCGTACCGCACCTGGCCTTCCAGCCGGACTCGCTGTCGGCGCATCCGATCCTGCCGATCGAAGCCTGCGAGTCCGCCTACTACCTGCGTATCCAGGCCAAGGATCACCCGGGCGTGCTGGCCCAGGTGGCGAGCATCCTCTCGGAGCGCGGCATCAACATCGAATCGATCATGCAGAAGGAAGTCGAGGAACAGGACGGCCTGGTGCCAATGATCCTGCTCACTCACCGTGTGCTCGAGCAACGTATGAACGATGCGATCACCGCCCTGGAAGCCTTGCAGGATGTGGTCGGCAACGTCGTGCGTATCCGCGTCGAACAACTGAACTGAGCAGTCTTTGCGTTAGAGGATTAGGTCATGCGTTACATCAGTACCCGCGGCCAGGCACCGGCCCTGAATTTTGAAGATGTCCTGCTGGCTGGTCTTGCCAGTGACGGCGGCCTGTACGTGCCGGAAAACCTGCCGCGTTTCACCCAGGAAGAGATTGCCTCCTGGGCCGGCCTGCCATACCACGAGCTGGCCTTCCGGGTGATGCGCCCGTTCGTCACCGGCAGCATTGCCGACGCCGACTTCAAGAAGATTCTCGAAGAAACCTACGGCGAGTTCGCCCACGCCGCGGTCGCGCCGTTGCGTCAGCTGAACAGCAACGAATGGGTGCTGGAGCTGTTCCATGGCCCGACCCTGGCGTTCAAGGACTTTGCCCTGCAACTGCTGGGTCGTCTGCTTGACCATGTGCTGGCCAAGCGTGGCGAGCGTGTGGTGATCATCGGCGCCACCAGCGGTGACACCGGCTCAGCGGCGATCGAAGGCTGCCGCCGTTGCGACAACGTCGACATCTTCATCCTGCACCCGCACCAGCGCGTTTCGGAAGTACAGCGCCGGCAGATGACGACCATCTTCGGCGAAAACATCCACAACATCGCCATCGAAGGCAACTTCGACGACTGCCAGGAAATGGTCAAGGCCAGCTTCGCTGACCAGGGCTTCCTCAAGGGCACACGCCTGGTGGCGGTCAACTCGATCAACTGGGCGCGGATCATGGCCCAGATCGTCTACTACTTCCACGCTGCCCTGCAGCTGGGTGGCCCGGCGCGTTCAGTGGCGTTCTCGGTGCCGACCGGCAACTTCGGCGACATCTTCGCCGGTTACCTGGCGCGCAACATGGGCCTGCCGATCAGCCAGCTGATCGTCGCCACCAACCGCAACGACATCCTGCACCGCTTCATGAGCGGCAACCAGTACGTCAAGGAAACCCTGCACGCGACCCTGTCGCCGTCGATGGACATCATGGTCTCGTCCAACTTCGAGCGCCTGCTGTTCGACCTGCACGGTCGCAACGGCGCGGCCATCGCCGGGCTGATGGACAACTTCAAGCAGGGCGGTGGTTTCAGCGTCGAACAGGATCGCTGGACCGAAGCGCGCAAGCTCTTCGATTCGCTGGCGGTGGATGATGCGCAAACCTGCGAGACCATCGCTGAAGTCTTCGCCCAGACCGGTGAAGTGCTTGATCCGCACACCGCGATTGGCGTCAAAGCCGCTCGCGAGTGCCGTCGCAGCCTGGACACGCCAATGGTGGTGCTGGGCACCGCGCATCCGGTCAAGTTCCCGGAAGCGGTGGAGAAGGCGGGTGTCGGTAAGGCCCTGGATCTGCCAGCGCACCTGAGCGACCTGTTCGAACGGGAAGAACGATGCACGGTTCTGGCCAATGATCTGAAGGCGGTACAAGCTTTCGTCAGTCAGCATGGCAATCGCGGCAAGCCACTCTGAGCGGCCACCAGGCCCACAAAAAAAGCCCGTCTTTGACGTAATGCTGTTCACTTAGGTAGGAGCGAGCTTGCCTCGCGATGCGATTTGCCTGACAAAACGCAATCGCGGGACAAGCCCGCTCCCACCGGGCTTGCCCCGCTTCTCTTAAGTGAACAGCATTGCGTCTTTGACGGGCTTTTTGTTTCTTGGTTGGCCAATGCCAGGCGCACCGATGGAGTACCAATGAGCAAACGACACCGCCGATCAGCGGGGTTCATGCTGGCCTGCCTGTTGTGGATTTTTGCCGGTAGCTGGGCGCAGGCCGCACAGTTGCCCTTCACCCTGGTACCACCGTTCATCGACCTTGAACCTATGCCGCTGAGCCAGGCGGAACAACAGTGGCTTGGCCCTTCACGGGTGTTACGGGTTGGTATTTCCTTTGCCGATTATGAGCCGGTCGATATCACCATCGACCGCAACCGTTACCTGGGCATCAGCGCCGACTACCTGAGTCTGGTCGCTCGCCGCCTGGGTGTCCGGACCCAGGTTCGGGCGTTCGCCAAACGCGAGGAAGCCATCAAGGCGCTGCATCAGGGCGAGATCGATGTGCTCACCAGCGCCAATGGATTCGAGCGCAGCGTGCCAGGCCTGGTGTTTACCGACGACTACATTCCAGACCGTTCCATGGTGGTGGTGCGCGGCGGTGCGTCGGCCCCGCACGAATCACTGGCCGGGAAGAAGATTGTATTGCTCGACGGCTATGCCGATATCCAGGTGATGCAGCAGGTCTACCCCGAGAGCCAGGTGATCCTGGCGCCCAACCTCAGTAGTGCTCTGGAAGCCCTCAACCAGGGTGAGGTGGATGCGTTCATCGGCAATGAAATCATCATCCGCGCCTACAATGCCCTGCGTCCTTATCTGGGATTGCAGGTTGTCGGTCCCAGCGCTTTGCCGCCAATAGGCTTCGCTTTTGCCATGCGCGGCCAGGACCGGCCATTGCAGGAAATGTTCGACCGGGCCCTGGTCAGTCTTGATGATTCAGTACGTGGTGAAATTCTGCGCCGCTGGACTTCCGGACTCGGTTCGGATGTGGCCCATCATCGGGTTGCGCTGACCGCGCAGGAGCGTCAATGGATTGCCCGCCATCCGACGGTGACCGTAGTAGGCAGCCAGTACCCGCCGTACCTGTTTCGCAATCGCCAAGGTGACTGGGTCGGCCTTAACAGCGATGTGCTGGCAACGATTGCCCAGTTGACCGGGCTGCAGTTCGTTTATACCCCCTCTACATCCATCGCCCAGAGTCTGGCGCTGCTCAAAAGTGGCCAGGCTGACATGAGTACTACCCTGAGCGACTCACCGGAGCGTCGGGACTTCCTCTCCTTTACCCATTCTTTTGGCGGGCAAAGCTGGGTATTCATTGTTCGCCAACCCCAGCTGGGGTTGGCCTCACTGGATGAGCTGAGGGGGCAGACACTGGCATTACCTGCCCAGCATGTGCTGGAGGCCAGCATTCGCCAGTCCCACCCTGACATCTACCTGTTGTTGGTGGACTCGCTGGAGCGAGCGCGAGAAAGGGTGCGCAGCGGCGAGGCGCTGGCAACCATCGACAGTGAGGTCGGTGCCTACGGCGTGTTGAACAATGATCCAACCCTCAAGGTTGGACGGAGTGTCGAAGGCATGTGGGCGGCCGATCTTTTCTCTGTGCGACGCACTGCACCGGAGCTTGAGAGCATTCTGAACAAGGCCCTGGAAGCCTTCCCGGTCGCCGAGTTTCGTGCCCTGCGGATGAGATGGCTGGGCGCGCAATCACCGCCGGCACCGGCCTGGCAACGGATTGCCCCTTGGGTCTACTGGGCGGTGGCCGGCGCGGTGCTGTTCGGCCTGGTTTCACTGGTCTGGAGCAGTCGCCTGCGCGCGCAGATCCGCCAGCGCGAGAAGGCCGAGGAAGCCCTCAACGATCAGTTGGCCTTCAAGCGCGCCTTGCTCGACGGCATCCCCAATCCGATCTATGTACGTGATCTGGAAGGGCGCCTGATTACCTGCAACAAAAGCTACGAGCAGGCGTTTGCGCTGCGTCTGGAGGATGTCAAAGGGCAGCGCCTGACCGATATCGCCATGATTCCGCCTGAGCTGGCAACGCAACTGCATGCTGACTATGTGAGTCTCTTGCAAGACCCGAAGCCGTTGTTCGTCGACCGTCGCATCGAATTCGAAGGGCAGTGCACGGATGCCTACCAGTGGACCGTGCCGTTCTACCGCGCCGACGGGCAACTGCAAGGGCTGCTCGGTGGCTGGATCGACATCACCGAACGCAAACGCCTGGAAGCTGATCTGGTGGAAGCGCGCGAGCAGGCGGAGCAGGCCAACCAGGCCAAAAGCACGTTTCTGGCGACGATGAGCCACGAAATTCGCACGCCCATCGCGGTGATTATCGGCTTGTTGGAGCTGGAGCGGGAAACCGCGCTGGCGCAAGGCAAGGCGCCGTCGGCCGGGCTGGAGACAGCGCACCGGTCGGCCAGTGAGTTGATTGCCTTGATCGGTGACAGCCTGGACCTGGCCCGGATCGAGGCCGGTAGCCTGCAGCTGGCACCACAGGCCACAGCACTGATGCCTTTTGTTGAAGGTATTGTCAGCCAGTTCCGTAACCAGGCCCTGGCCCAAGGGTTGGACTTGCAAATGCAGGTAGCAGAAGACGCGCAAGGGGCCTATTGGTTTGATCCATTACGACTGCGCCAGGTGCTGGTCAATTTGCTGGGCAACGCGCTCAAGTTCACTCATTTGGGACAGGTGAGCGTTGAGGTCAGCCGAACCGGGCAGGAATCGCCATCGGGTGTCGGCTTGCTGCTGTGCGTGCGCGATACGGGTATTGGTATCAGCGAACAACAACAGGCGGAGCTGTTCACGCCGTTCACTCAGGCCAGTGCGCGGTCAGCTTCCGAATATGGCGGGTCTGGCCTGGGCCTGAGTATCTGTCGGCAACTGGTAGAGCTGATGGGCGGCACTATTAGCCTGCAAAGTGTGCCGGGCCACGGCACCGAGGTACGGGTGGCACTCACCTTGGAGCTGGTCACCCAGGCGCAAGATCAATCGGTGACAGGGGCAGCGCTTCGCCAGGTCGGCCCGGCCCGACGTATTCTGGTGGTTGATGACCTGTCCGCCAGTCGAATGGTGCTTAGCCAGCAACTGGCGTTTCTCGGGCATCAGGTGGTGGCGGTGGACAGTGCTCAGGCGGCAATCAACGCCTGGCAAGCCGAGCGCTTCGATTTGCTGCTGACCGATTGCAACATGCCGGTGATGAGTGGCTATGCCCTGGCCCGCAGCATCCGCCGTTTTGAACGCATGCATCTGCGGGCGGAAATTGCCATCGTTGGATGTACTGCCAATGCGATGAAAGAAGAACGTGAGCGTTGTCTGGCGGCGGGGATGGACGAGTTGCTGGTCAAACCGGTTTCCCTTGACCGTCTGGCTGCCGTGATCGAGGCACATGCGCCACTGTTCAGCTTCAGGATGCAGGCACTGCAGCAGATGACCCAGGCCAACCCCCAGGTGATGCGACGCATGCTGGAGGAACTGTACAAGAACCTCGGCGAGGAGCAGGTGTTGCTCAGTGAGGCAGTATCGAGGCAGGCGCTGGAGGCTGTCCGCGCCTCCTTGCACCGGCTTGAAGGCGTTGCCTGTCTGATTGATGCCTTGCCGTTGGCACAGGCGTGTGCGGCATTGGCCCGGGTATGTCGTGATCCGCTACCCAATGCGCTAGAGGCTGCCTGGGCTGCTCTGGAGCAGGTGATGTTGCATCTCAAGGTAGATATCGACAGGGAGTTGATAAAAATTCCGCAGGAACTTTAGGACTTGTCCGATAGGTTGCAGGGATACATTTGCCTAGAGTAGCGCCTGTGCTGTCGCACATGACTGCAACTGCGGGGTAATGCTCATGCACTCACTCAAGGTTCTGATTCTCGAGGACCATCCTTTTCAACTGATGGCGTTGCATCAAATGCTCAACGCCAATGGCGTGTTTGATGTACTGACCGCCGATTCTGTTGAGGCTGCCTGTCAGACCCTGTCGCGACGCGGCCGGGTCGATATCGCCATTTGCGACCTGCAGATGGACGGTGCGGACGGACTGGCATTGATTCGTCACCTGGCCGAGCATCAATTGGCGGCAGCGTTGGTGATTCTCAGCGGGGCCGAAGCCTGTGTGATCGACAGCGTGGGCGCGCTGGCCCGGAACTTGGGCCTGAACGTGCTGGGCTGTATCGAAAAACCAGCCACCAGCCTGGTCCTGCATCAGTTGCTGCGCGGTTACCTGGAGCAAGACCATGGTGAGCTGCCGGCTGCCGGGCCGCCGCAGTATCCTCAATTGCTCAGCATGACGGCGGCAGAGCTGGCCGCCAGCCAGGACCAGTGGGTGGCGCACTATCAACCCAAGGTCTGTTTTGACGGCAAGCTGGTGGGCGTTGAAGCGCTGGTACGCTGGCAGCATCCCAGTCTGGGTATCCTGTCGCCTGCACAGTTTTTTCCGCTCATCGAGGGCGCAGACCTGTTTGATGTTCTGAGTTGGCACGTCCTTGACCAGGCCCTGGCATTCAGTGCGCAGTTCCAGTCGCGCACAGGAAAAGTGTTGCCAGTAGCGGTGAACATCGCTCCGCATCTACTCCTGCGTGATGACTTCCACGATCAGGTCAAGGCGGCACTGGAGCGCCATGCCGTTGCGGCCAGCGCCTTGACCCTGGAAATTGTCGAAACCGCTGGCAGTACCCTCAACAACCAGCAACTCGAAGGCCTGCTGCACTTGCGCATTCTCGGTTGCCAGTTGTCCATCGACGATTTTGGCATGGGGGTTTCCAACGTGCAGCGCTTGCTGGAGCTGCCGTTCAGCGAATTGAAACTGCCCAGCGAGTTTGTCCGCGGCATGGCCCATGATGGCCGCAAGGCCGCCGTGGTGGCGGGAGCCCTGATGATGGCGCGACGCATGAGCCTGAACGTGGTGGTCGAAGGAGTGGAGACGGCCGACGATCTGTTGGCAATCAAGGATCTGGGGCATCCGGTCATGCAGGGCTATTTCATCGCCCGGCCAATGCCGGGGGCTGAGCTGATCGACTGGATCGGCACGCGTAATAGTGCCGGTTTCAAACAACGGGCCTCGGCCTGAGCGTGCTCTCAGGTCAGGCCGTGTTCCTGCAGGTAGAGATAGAGCGCGGCATCATTGGCTACCCCCAGTTTGCGCATGGCACTGATTTTCTGGGTGCTGACCGTCTGTTTGCTGCGGTTGAGCAACGTTGCGATCTGGCTCACCGTGTGGCCGACGGCGAGCAGGCGGGTAACCTCAAGTTCCTTGGGTGAGAGGGGTTCCTGTACGCCAATCTGGTCTTCGCGTACCGCGCCGTCTTGCAGCAACAGGTGCTCAACCGAGGCTGCCAGGTAGGTTTTGCCTTGTGACAGGCAACTGATTGCCTGGGGTAGCTCATCAGCCAGGCTGCCCTTGCTCAGCAGGCCGCTTATACCGAGGGCGAGCATCGCCCGGAACAGCCCGGCGTTGTTGAGCATGGTCACGACCAGGATTGGCAGGTGCGGGAAGTGCCGGCGGATCTGCTCCAGCAGTTTCAGGCCATCGTTCTGCTGCCCGACCGGCATCATGAAATCAGTCACCAGTACATCACACTCCGCCCCCTGCAGATGGGCCAGCAGTTCATTCGGACTACCGGCTTGTGCAACTACCGTCACTCCCGGTATCTGGTCGAGGACGGCCTGCAAGCCGATACGAAAGATCGGATGATCGTCTGCCAGGACGATACGCAATGGCTGCAAGGGGGAAGTACTCAAAACAGGCTCCGGTTGTCCAGCGTCAGGGGTTCTAATCGCCTGTTCAAGGTGGGTCAAGGAAAAACTGTCGACTGTCCTGTAGATAGAGTTCGCGCGATTGCGGATCTAGCCACTGCGCATACAGTTGTGGCAGGGTATCGCGGCGCAAGGATTTGAGCAGCTGGTCGATATGGCCGATGGCCTCGCGTCCCAGTGGTGTGTCGGCACAGCCGACGTGGATGAACTGGTAGCGCGCCACGCCCTGGATCGGGTAGAACCTGTAGTCGTCTGTTGTCCATCCTTGCTGCTGGATCAGGTATCGGGCCTCCGGCCAGTAGCCGAGCAGCAGCTGCAAACGCTGGCGTTTTTGCATCTGCAACAGGTTGCTGACAGCATCATTGCCATAGTGACGGCTGAGCGTTTCGTCCGACAGGGTCTTGAGCAAGGCGTCGACCGGCGGGCTGTAGCTGCGTTCGGCAACTACGCCCAGTTTGAGCGAGGTGCTGGTGAGCAATGTGCGCAGGTCGACTTCCTGGTTTTTCAGGTAGGACGACAGTAACGCCTGGTCTTGTTGGCGGACCACCAGGCCGCTACTGAGAATGCCCAGGCTCGGTTGTGAAAAGTGCACATAGCGGGCGCGTTCGGGGGTCCAGAGCAGGGTTGGATCGCACGTGAGGCGGCCTTCTTGCAACATCTGATTGCCACGTGCGCGATTGACCCGCATGACGCTGTGGTCGTATTCAGGCATTTTCTCGATCAGCATGGGCAACAACTGATCCACGACACCCTGGCCTTTGCCGGTTCCTTCGAAGACGGTCAACGGCGGCAAGTCGCGCAGCACCCAAAGCAATCGCTCCTTGGCCGAGGCAACCCCGGGCATGCTCGCACCCAGCAGGGTACACAACATCAAGGCCAGCAGCTTGCGGCAGCGCGGGCGCTTGCGTTTGGTCATGTACGAGTCTCCACCGTCGGGCCGGTAACAGGGTTAGAGGCGATGCTTCACACCGCACCCTGCGCGCGCAGGCGGGCAATGTCCGGTGCGTCGTAGCCCAGCTCACCCAGCAATTGCCCGGTATGCGCGCCCAGTTCAGGGCCGACCCATTCGCTGGAGCCTGGCGTTTCCGACAACTTGGGCACGATCCCGGGCATCTTGAACGGCTTGCCGTCGGGGAGTTTGGCTTGCAGGAACATCTCGCGGGCCAGAAACTGCGGGTCGCTGAACATGTCTTCGGCACTGAAGATGCGGCTGGCCGGGACCTGGGCGTCGTTGAGCAGTTGCATCAGTGCGTCCAGTGGGATGCTGCCGGCCCAGCGGTCGATAACGCCGTAAAGCTCGTCGCGGCGCAAGTCGCGGCCATCGTTACTGGCAAGCGTTGGGTCATCGGCCAGGTCCTGGCGACCGATGGCCTGCATGAAACGCTTGAAGATCGCATCGCCGTTGGCGCCGATCTGCACATGCTTGCCATCGGCGCTGGTGTGAATCGACGAGGGGGTGATGCCCGGCATGATGTTGCCGGTACGTTCACGAATGAAGCCGAACACGTCGAACTCAGGCACCATGCTTTCCATCATCGCGAAAATGGCCTCGTACAAGGCGACATCCACCACTTGGCCCGCACCGCCATTGACCTCACGATGACGCAACGCCATCAAGGCGCCGATCACCCCCCAGAGCGCGGCAATGGAGTCGCCGATGGAAATGCCGGTGCGTACCGGTGGACGATCCTCGAAGCCGGTGATGTAACGCAGCCCGCCCATCGACTCACCGACCGCGCCAAAGCCCGGCTGATCTTTCATCGGCCCGGTCTGGCCGAAGCCGGACAGGCGCACCATGACCAGCTTCGGGTTCAGGCTGTGCAAGGTGTCCCAGCCCAGGCCGAGTTTTTCCAGCACACCGGGACGGAAGTTCTCGATAAGAATGTCGGCGTCGGCCAGCAGCTTTTTCAGGATCTCGATGCCTTCGGCATGCTTGAGGTTGAGGGTCAGCGACTGTTTGTTGCGGGCCTGGACGAACCACCACAGCGAAGTGCCTTCATACAGCTTGCGCCATTTGCGCAGCGGGTCGCCGCCATCGGGCGACTCGACCTTGATCACCTGGGCGCCAAATTCGGCGCAGATGCGCGAGGCAAACGGGCCGGCGATCAAGGTGCCGAGTTCGATGACTTTGAGGCCGGCGAGGGGTTTGCTGGGTGTAGGCATGAGGCGTCCGTGGCAGCTGGTCAGAGCCCCCGTTTTTATCATAGCTGGGCGCGCCCAGATACTGCCGCGGCGCAAGGAGCATGCGGATCGGTTAGACTGGGCGACTTTCCTTGCCGCAAGAAGCCCGTCCATGGCCCAGCCGTCCACCACCTACAAGTTTGAACTGAACCTCACCGATCTCGACCGCGGCGTGTACGAAAGCGTCAAGCAGACCATCGCCCGTCACCCGTCGGAAACCGAGGAGCGCATGGCTGTACGGCTACTGGCTTACGCCCTGTGGTACAACGAGCAACTGAGCTTTGGTCGGGGGCTGTCGGATGTGGACGAAGCTGCCCTGTGGGAAAAAAGCCTGGACGACCGCATCCTGCACTGGATTGAAGTCGGTCAACCGGATGCCGAACGCCTGACCTGGTGCTCGCGCCGGACCGAGCGCACCAGCCTGCTGGCCTATGGCAGCCTGCGCGTATGGGAGAACAAGGTTGTCCAGGCGGTCAAGAACCTCAAGAACCTGAACATCGCTGCCGTACCGCAGGAGGTGCTCGAGACGCTGGCCACCGACATGCCGCGTGCGATCAAGTGGGACGTGATGATCAGTGAAGGCACGATCTTCGTCACTGATGACCGTGGCCAGCATGAAGTTCAGCTGCAGTGGCTGCTCGGTGAGCGCGGCTGACTGTACCTAGGTTTCGCGGGGCAAGCCCGTTCCCACCGTGGACACCCCTGTGGGAGCGGGCTTGCCCCGCGATGCGCTGTTCTCCACTTACCCCTAGAGAAGCCCTGACCGCCCCATGCGTATCGAACCACGCCCCCTGCCTGCCACCTTGCCGTTCCTTGGCGACCTGCCGCCGCTGCTGACCCGGCTGTACGCCGCCCGCGGCGTGCACAGTGCGGCGGAACTGGACAAAAGCCTGGCACGCCTGCTGCCTTACCAGCAGCTCAAAGGTATCGACGCGGCGGTAGACCTGCTGATCGATGCCCTGACCCAGCGCCAGCGCATCCTGATCGTTGGCGACTTCGATGCCGATGGCGCGACTGCCAGCACTGTGGGGGTGTTGGGTCTGCGTCTGTTGGGTGCGGCGCATGTCGATTACCTGGTGCCCAATCGTTTCGAATACGGTTATGGCCTGACCCCGGAAATCGTTCAGGTTGCCCTGGAACGCCAGCCTCAGCTGTTGATTACCGTGGACAACGGCATCTCCAGCGTAGAGGGTGTGGCCGCAGCCAAAGCTGCCGGGCTGAAGGTGCTGGTCACCGATCACCACCTGCCAGGTCATGAACTGCCGGCAGCCGATGCCATCGTCAATCCCAACCAGCCCGGCTGCGAGTTCCCGAGCAAGGCGCTGGCCGGGGTCGGGGTGATTTTCTACGTGCTGATGGCCTTGCGCGCACGGTTGCGCAGCTTCGGGCACTACGACAACGCGCCACAACCGAATATCGGCGAACTGCTCGATCTGGTCGCCTTGGGCAGTGTTGCTGACGTCGTGCCCCTGGACGCCAACAATCGCATCCTCGTTCATCAAGGCCTTGAGCGGATCAGGGCAGGGCGGGCCCGGCCCGGGCTCAAGGCCATCCTTGAGGTGGCCCGGCGTGATCATGCACGCATCACCTCCACCGACCTCGGCTTCATCCTCGGCCCGCGCCTGAACGCCGCCGGTCGTCTGGACGACATGAGCCTGGGCATCGAATGCCTGCTCAGTGACGACCCCAACCTGGCGCGGGAGATGGCCGGGCAACTGGACGAGTTGAACCAGGATCGCAAGTCGATCGAGCAGGGTATGCAGCGTGAAGCTCTGGCCCAGCTCAAGGACCTGCCACTGGAGTCGATGCCGTTCGGCCTGTGCCTGTTCGAGCCGGACTGGCACCAGGGGGTGATCGGTATCCTGGCCTCGCGCCTCAAGGAGCGTTACCACCGGCCTACCATCGCCTTTGCCGATGCCGGCGAAGGCATGCTCAAGGGCTCGGCCCGTTCGGTGCCGGGCTTTCACATCCGCGACGCCCTGGACGCCGTGGCGGCACAGCATCCGCAGCTGATCAGCAAGTTCGGTGGCCATGCCATGGCTGCCGGCCTGTCCTTGCCTGCCGACAACTTCCCGGCGTTTGCCCAGGCCTTCGATGAAGAAGTGCGCAGGCAGTTGCGCGAAGACGACTTGACCGGCCGCCTGCTCTCCGATGGCAGTCTGGCGGTCGAAGAATTTCACCTGGAACTGGCGCGCGCCCTGCGTCACGCCGGGCCGTGGGGCCAGCACTTCCCCGAGCCGCTGTTTCACGGGGTGTTCCAATTGGTCGAACAACGGGTGGTGGGCGAGCGGCACCTGAAAGTGGTGCTCAAGAGCGAGTGCGGCTCGGTCAAGCTCGATGGCATCGCCTTTGGTGTCGATCGTGACGTCTGGCCCAACCCGACGGTGCGTTGGGTCGAACTGGCGTACAAGCTCGACGTCAACGAGTTCCGTGGCCAGGAAAGCGTGCAGTTGATGATCGCGCATATCGAGCCGCGCTGAGCTCAAGGGGCAAAGTGGTCTAGGCTCAGAATGATTGGTCGAAGAACCTGCGGGGAAGATTCTGTGGTCGGCCGGTCAACCATCTGGAGCCTTACCACTTGATTTGAGAGGTGCCCCATGAGTCTGCTGCTTGCACCCTATACCCTGCGCCACCTGACCCTGCCCAACCGTATCGCCGTTTCTCCGATGTGCCAATACTCCAGTGTCGATGGCCTGGCCAATGACTGGCACCTGGTCCATCTGGGCTGCCGCGCGGTGGGCGGGGCCGGGCTGATCTTCACCGAGGCCACGGCGGTGACTGCTGACGGGCGGATCACCGCCCAGGATCTCGGGCTGTGGGATGACGCGCAGATCCCGCCGCTGCAGCGTATTACCCGTTTCATTATTGCTCAGGGGGGTGTACCAGGCATTCAACTGGCGCACGCCGGACGCAAGGCCAGTACCTATCGGCCCTGGTTGGGCAAGCAGGGTAGCGTCAAGCCAGCAGACGGCGGCTGGGTACCGATCGGTCCGTCAAAAATTGCCTTCGATCCGCAGCACACCGCGCCTGTCGAGATGAGCAAAACGCAGATCGATGAGGTGATCCAGGCCTTTGTCGACGCCGCACATCGTGCATTGAAAGCAGGTTTCAAGGTGGTTGAAGTGCATGCGGCGCATGGCTATTTGCTGCATCAGTTTCTGTCGCCGTTGAGCAACCAGCGATGTGATGAATACGGCAGCAATTTCGAAAATCGCATTCGCTTGACCTTGCAGGTGACTGAGGCAGTGCGGGAAGTCTGGCCGGAAGAGCTGCCGGTATTTGTGCGGCTATCGGCTACCGACTGGGTTGAAGATGGCTGGAATCCGGATGAAACGGTGGAGTTGGCCAAGCGCTTGCGCAAATTAGGCGTGGACCTGATCGATGTGTCCTCCGGCGGCACTTCGGTGAACGCCGAGATTCCTACCGGGCCTGGATACCAGACACAGTTTGCCGCCAAGGTGCGCGAAGAGTCGGGGATTGCCACGGGGACGGTCGGGATGATTACTGACCCGATGCAGGCTGAAACCATCTTGCGCACGGCGCAGGCCGATATCATTTTCCTGGCGCGAGAGCTGTTGCGTGATCCGTATTGGCCGCTGCACGCCGATGATGACCTGGGCGGCAACAAGGCAACCTGGCCGGCCCAGTATCAGCGCGCGACCAGTCGTGAACAGCCGATTCACGAGTCTGATCTGCGTGATTGAATCGCGGGGCAAGCC